>CALCGM010000671.1 GCA_937900985.1 uncultured Planctomycetaceae bacterium
GCCGAGGCCACACGGCCCCGGTTTGCCGCCACGCTCTACCGCCAGGCGGCGATCCACGAGGCGCTCGAGGCGGTGCTGCACGACCCTGAGAGCCGCAAGGCCAACCGGCTGAGCGTGCTCTTGGGCAACCATCGCTTTCCCCGTGAGATGACGGTCACGCATGTGCTCTGGGCGATGTTTGGCATCCTGCCGGTGGGGGTGGTGCAGGCTCCGCACCGACACCAGTCGGTGGCCGTCGACTTTGTCGTCGACGCACAGCCGGGCTGCTACACGATGGTCGGTTCGAAGCTGGCAAACGATGGATCGATTGCCGATGGCGAGCGATTCGACTGGGAGCCACACTCGGTGTTTGTGACACCCCCGGGGCTCTGGCATTCCCACCACAATGAGTCGGGCCAGGCGGCCCACATTCTGCCGATTCAGGATGCCGGCCTGCACACCTACCTGCGGACGCTGAGCATCCTCTTCAGCCGCCGCACCGCCGACGGCGGCCACCAGGTGGTCGACGACGCGAGCTAAGCCCACCATCAGAGCAGAGGCACGCCATGCCGGTAAAAACACTCAGAGGCTTCTTCGTGCCCTACGCATGCTGGGTCTTTTTTATTGCACGCGGCCCAACGCGGTCGACAGTTGCCCGCGGGCATCTTCGGCCGAGTGGGTCGCAACGCCGAGCAACAAGGTTCTATGGTGCGCTGCTCTTCGTTTTTTATGGGCCGCAGTTGCTCGCTGAAGAGCCTGAGGTTCCATCCATCACTGCTATGACCTTCGCTGAGCGGGTGGGGCCGCTGTTGGCCGCCCGCTGCCAGGAGTGCCATGGGGCCGAGACGCAGGAGGCGAGCCTGAGGCTCGATTCTCGCGAGGGGCTGGCTGCTGGAGGCGGCAGCGGGCCGGTGCTCGTGCCTGGGTCAGCGAAGACCAGCCTGCTGGTGCAGGCGGTTCATCGGGTGGATGAGCAGCTGGCAATGCCTCCGGATGGCCCGCTCTCGGACGAAGAGGTGGCGCTGCTCGCTGCCTGGGTCGATGCGGGGGCCCCGCATCCCGATGGCGCGATCGTGCCGGTGGAACCCGAGCATGCGAGCCCGCGAACCCGCGACCACTGGGCGCTGGCACCGCTGGAGGGGCCGCCGCTGCCAGGGCAGCCTGCAGAGCATCCGATTGATCGGTTGCTGGAGTTTCCGCTCCGCGCCGCAGGCCTCGAGCCGACGGCCCCAGCCGACCCTGCGACGCTCGTGCGTCGGCTGGCCTTCGACCTCACGGGGCTGCCGCCGGCGGCCGACATGAGCGATGGTTTTGTCGCCGACCCGTCGCCAGCGGCCTTCGCTGCCCTCGTTGATGAGCTGCTCGCCTCGCCGCATTACGGCGAACACTGGGGCCGGCACTGGCTCGACGTGGTTCGCTACGCCGATTCCAACGGCCTCGACGAGAACGTCGCCCATGGCAACGCCTGGCGGTATCGCGACTATGTGATTGCCGCCTTCAACGCCGACAAGCCGTTTGATGTGTTTGTGCGGGAGCAGATCGCTGGCGATCTGCTGGTCAACGACGAGACCTCGCCTGAGCGAAGGGCCGAGCTGCTGACGGCCACCGGCTTCTTGGTACTCGGCCCGAAGGTGCTCGCCGAGGGTGACGAGACCAAGCTCCAGATGGATATCATCGATGAGCAGATCGACACCATCGGCAAGGCGTTTCTCGGCCTGGCCCTCGGCTGCGCCCGCTGCCACGACCACAAGTTTGATCCCATCAGTCAGGCCGACTACTACGCCCTCGCCGGGATCTTGCAGAGCACCCGCACGATGGAGTCGCTGACGCGGATTGCCAAATGGAATGAAAACCTGATCGCCACCCCGGCCGAGCAGGCAGCCCAGGCGGCGCATCAGGCGAAGATCGATGCTGCGAGAGCGGCCGTGGAGGCGTTTCTCAGCGAAACCCGTGAGTCGCTCGCAGCGTCGGGTGCCGGGGGGGAAGCGGCTGCGGCCGCCGAGATCAGTGAAGACGCCTTTTCCGAGGCGGCGAAAGAGAAACTCATTTCGCTGCGGGCCCAGCAACAGCAGCTGGAGGCCGCGCTACCCGAGCTGCCAACGGCGATGGGCGTGGCTGATGCTGAGCCGACGGTCGCTGCGATCCATCTTCGAGGCAGCCATCTCACGCTCGGCGGCGAGGTGCCGCGAGGAGTGCCTGCCGCGCTTGAAGTGGACGGGCCGGTGGCGATTCCTGACGACGCCAGCGGACGGCTGCAGCTGGCGGAATGGCTCACCGATCCGCGGCATCCGCTCACCGCTCGCGTGATCGTCAACCGCGTGTGGCGGTGGCATTTCGGGCGGGGGCTCGTGGCCTCAACCGACAACTTCGGCACCACCGGCGAGACGCCGACCAACCAGCCGCTGCTCGACTGGCTGGCTGTGGAGCTGATTGAATCGGGTTGGTCGCTCAAGCACCTGCATCGACTGATCCTGACGAGTTCGGCCTGGCAGCGATCGAGCGATGCGGCCACGAGCCCAACGGCCACCGCGGCGCGGGAGCACGATCCCGACAACCGGCTCTGGTGGCGGGCGGATGTGCGGCGGCTGGAAGCCGAGTCGGTTCGCGATGCGATGCTCGCGGTTTCGGGCCAGCTCGATGCCACGATGGGCGGCTCGCTTTTGCACGTGGGCAACCGGGAGTTTCTCTTTGACCACACGAGCAAAGACGAGACCGACTACGACGTGCCGCGGCGGAGCATCTATCTGCCGGTGATCCGCAACCACATCCAGGATGCCCTCTGGCTCTTCGACTGCACCGATGGAGCGGTGCCCGACGGCGACCGGGCCACCTCGACGATCGCTTCGCAGGCCCTGTGGCTGCTCAATGCCGAGCTGCCGATGGATGCTGCCGAACGGATCGCCGGGGATCTGCTGACGGCTGCCCCGGGCGACACGGCCATGCAGACGCGGCTGGTGTTTCGTCGGGTGCTCGGCCGACTGCCGAGCGACGCCGAGGCAGCCTGGCTGGCTGAGCAGGTGGCAGGCATGCGGCCGCTGGTCGACACCGAGCAGGCGGCGTGGGCGGCAGCGGTGCAGACACTGCTGGTGAGCGATCAGTTTCTCGTGGTGCGGTAGGCCCGCCAGGGCAGGGTGGAGGGTGAGGCGATGTGGCAGCAGATGACGAGCCGTCGGCAGGCACTCTCGCAGTCGGCCGTGGGCTTTGGGTGGCTGGCGGCTTCGGCGCTGCTCAATCGCGCGACGGCTTCGGAAGGGCCCGCGTCCTTTCGGATTCCCGCCCGCGCCCGACGCGTGATCTTCATGTTTATGAAGGGCGGGCCGTCGCAGGTCGACACCTTCGATCCCAAGCCCAAGCTGGATGCTGATCACGGCAAGGAACTGCCGTTTGCCAAGCCGCGGGTGCAGTTTGCCAAGACGGGCGTGCTGCTGAAGAGCCCCTGGAAGTTTCGGCAGTATGGCGAGAGCGGCTGCCCGGTCAGCGAGCTCTTCCCGCATGTGGCCCGGCATGTCGACGACATCTGTTTCTTGCATGGCGTGCATGGCACCAATGCCGCCCACGGCGGGGCGGCGCTGAAGCTCCACACCGGCAGCGACACCTTTGTGCGGCCGGGGATGGGAGCCTGGGTGAACTACGGCCTGGGCACCGAAAATGAAAACCTGCCAGGCTTTCTCACCATCTGCCCGACGCTCGCCCATGGGGGCGTGAACAACTGGGGGGCTGCCTTCCTGCCCGCGGAGTGCCAGGGCGTGCCGTTGGGGGTGGCGTCGCGGCCGGCGAGCGAAGCAGCGGTGAAATACATCGCCAACCCACGGCTCTCGCCGGATGTGCAGCGGCGGCAGATCGAGATGCTTCACTCGCTTGCTAAGCGAGGCCGCGAGGGAGGCCCTGGCACAACAGCCGAGCCATTGGTGGAGGCCCAGCTGAAGAGTTTCGAGCTCGCCTTTCGCATGCAGGCAGAGCTGCCGGAGATTCAGGACCTCTCGGGCGAGACCGCCGAGACGCTGGCCCTCTATGGCATCGGCGATGCGGTGACCGACGACTTCGGCCGGCAGTGCCTGCTGGCACGGCGGTTTGCCGAGGCGGGGGTGCGGTTTATCCAGGTGACCCACAGCGACTCCAAGGTGCAGTGGGATCAGCATGCGAATCTGCGGGAGGGCCATGCCGAAAAAGCCGCGGAGGTCGACAAGCCGATCGCCGGGCTGCTCGCGGACCTCAAGCGTCGCGGGCTGCTCGACGACACGCTGCTGCTGTGGGGCGGCGAGTTTGGCCGCACGCCGGTGGCCGAGGCGACCGACAACGGCCGCGATCACAACCCCGAAGGCTTCACGATGTGGATGGCTGGCGGCGGCGTCCGCGGTGGCTTCCGCTACGGCAGCACCGACGACTACGGCTACTACGCCACGGAAAACGCAATGCACATCCACGACGTGCACGCCACGATGCTCGCCCTGCTCGGCATCGACCACGAGCAGCTGACCTACCGCTACGCCGGCCGCGACTTCCGCCTCACCGACGTCGCCGGCACGGTGCACTCCGCGATCTTCGCGTGACGGCCGGGTGAAACTCGCGGCCAGTGTTGTGCTTGAACGGGACGGGTCTTCGGGTGCCATACTGAACGGGACGGGTCTTCGGGTGCCGTACTGAACGGGACGGGTCTTCGGGTGCCG
>CALCGM010000672.1 GCA_937900985.1 uncultured Planctomycetaceae bacterium
GCTGCACCTCCAACGAGGTTCGCAGAGCGGCGGTCAGACCTTGGGCATCGGTGGCATCAAAGAAACGACCACGAGAATCAGCCGCCACGCTCTGCAGATCCTGCAGGCGAATCTGTCGGTCATACACGCCGGGCTGGAGGTCGAAGCCGATCACATCGATCCGCACCTCGTCCTGCTGCTTGCGACGAAAGTTGAGCAGCGAGAGCGTCCGCTGCACGTCGGACGACGTGGTGATCTGCCCGCCTGACTGGTCGTTGGCTCCATCGGTCACCACGAGCACATGCGAGGGCCCCGGATTTCCACCGCCGAAGTCCGCCTGAATCGCCTCACGGATCGCCAGGTAGAGCGGCGTCTCACCCCCTGGCTCGACGGCATCCACAATCGAGCGGATGTGGGCCACTTGAATCGGCACCAGCGGCTGCAGCTGCATCACCTGCTCCACATCGTCACCGGGAACCAGGCGGAATGTGCCGCCTGCGGCGAGCACCTGTTTTTCAGCGACTTTGCCCGCGTCCGTCAGGGTCGCCTCAAACTCGCCACGGTCGTTGCGTGTCCACCGCGTGCGGTGGCCATAGAGCCAGAGGGAAACGCTCCAGCCCCCGTCTCGGGCGATCGTTTCGAGAACCTCATACAGGGCCTCGCGACCAGCCTCCAGCCGGGTCCTCCCGTCGGGCAGCCGCTCACCCATGCTGCCGGAGCAGTCAAACACAATCGCGACGGCACGGTTGCGGGGGATCTCACCACGCACGATGACCCGGGGCGATTGGGGAGCAGCTCGCTGCCACTCGATCACACGAATCGCTGAGCCCATCGCCAGCGGAGCTGCTGTCACGAGGCGGTGGCCACGAAACGATGCGATCGCATCGATGACCTGTTCGGCGTCGCGGTGCGAACCGTAGGCTCCCCCGAAGAGCTCCACTGCAGAGGGCGAGACCTGCCAGCGGATCTCGCCGGGAATCCGTTGCGAGCCCGTTGGAAGTGGCAGCCGCAGCACTGGAGATCCCTCACTGCCGATCGCGAGGGGCAGCGGCTTTCCCGAGTCGGTTTCCGTAAACTGCAGCGTTGCCAAGCCTGCCGGCACACCAAGCTCAGGCGTGAGCACTGCCACGTTGGGCGGACTGTCTTGGAGAACGCGTGAGTCGTAGAGACGAATCACCCGCGGGTCGAGCTGCAACACCCCATAGTCCCCCTCACCAAACGCCAGCCCCGACGATTCCTCCAGCTGCGTGAGCCGCACCCGCAACGCTCGGCGGTACAACGTGCCGTGCTCAATGCGAGCCTCGCGAATCACCTCCTCAGCCTTCTCCAGAAAGCCCCGGGCCGCAGCCAGGCACCACACGGGCGACTGAGGCTGTGCTCCTGCCCAGAAATCGTCGAGAGCGTCCGTGGCCGCGGTGATCAGACGGTCGTGCCAGGCGGCGAGCAGGCTTTTCCGAACCGGCGATGGGGCGGTCATCCCCGCCTGGTTGAGGATGCCGGCAAGCCGCCTCCAGCTGGGGCCTCCGGAAGCCGTCGCAATCAGCGACTCAATCCGCTTCGCATCGCGCTGCGGCCCTAGCGGGATGGTCGGAATCTCGTTCTCCACCCGCGTGGCAGCCTGCTCGACCTCAACCATGGTTTGCGGGATCCTTCCGATCTCCGCCCGCACAGCAGCAAGCTGCCGACCAAGCGAGGCGGCAATCTCACCAACCTGCAGTGGCCGCGTGGAGATGCCACTGATCGTGGTGGTGAGCACCGGAAGGAGCGGATTCACGGCGATGTCGTGCCAGGTTGTCCAGGACGCCATGATGGCCTCGCTCGAGACCGGCTCAGGCTCGAGGAGCGTGTCCGATTCCGTGAACACCACCTGCCGCAGCATCTGACGCAGCCGATCGGCCCGCTGCAGGAGCCGCAGCCGCGGGTCACCACGCACAAGCGGTGTGTCGAGAATGCGGGAGAGCCTGCCGAGTGTCTCGGCGGTGTCTGGCGACGACGTCGTCAGCTCACTGACCGCTGCTGACAGGGCATCACGCAACGGTGCGACCGCAGCTTCGGCGTCTTGCTGACTCTGCGAAAGCCGCTGCAAGACCTCCTCTGCGATTCGCTGCTGCTCGACATCTTCTTCAGCAAGCCGTTGCAGCGCGACTCGGGGTATTTCGGCCACAAGCCTTTGAAACCGTGCGACCGTGTCGATCGTGGCCTGCCAATCGATCTCACGAGCAGCCTGCTGCACCCGCTCACTTGCGGCCTCGCCACCAGAAATAGCCGCCACCCGTTGCTCCCGAACCAGCCAGGCGACGAGCCAGGGAAACTCATCGAACAGATCGTCGGAGGACCGATACGCAGCCGATGCTTGGCGACCTATCTCCAGCGTGCGTCCCTGGGACGATTCGATCTCCGCAAGCAGCCGCTCCGCTTCCCGCAGAGAGCTGGGATCGCCCACAAGAGCATGATCGATCGCCGCTCTGAGGGCTCGATCCGCAGCGGCTCGCGGAGCCAGCAACGCGATCAACCTGTCCGCCCGCACATCCGCCGGGAAGCAGGCCTCCCGCGACCGTCCGATCAGCCGCAGCAGCTTCCCCGGCAGTTCTGGTGCCTGTTGCCAGACCTGGGGGTCGAGCTCGCGAAGCAGCATCCGGACGGCATGGATCTGCGTCGGCTCGGCCTGAAGAGCGCCCCCAGTGCTGCCGAGCTTCTCGAGCCATCGCTGCAGCATGCCGGCATCTACTCGACCGCCCGCCTCGATCCGCCCAGTCAGCCATCCCCAGGCAGCGTCTGCTCGACGGTTCCAGAGGTCAACGGTGACATACGTGTCGTCAGCCTGTGGCGGAGGCTGCTTCTGTTGCGTGTCGAGCACTGCCCGCTTCAGCGCATCGGTCCAGTCCGTCAGATCGTTCGACCGGCTCTGCGGCCTCATGGCTGATGCCAGCGGCTGCAGGCGGAGCGAGGCCAGGTACTGTGTGTCGGCGACATCCATCGACGTCAGCTCGATCTCGAGTCGCTCAGCGAGCACCTCCACCTGGCCTTGCTGCTGCTGCGAGGCCACGCCGGCGTTGCGAAGCATCTCAGCCCTTAGCAACAGCCGCTGATACTGCTGCCAAAGCCGCGGTCGCTGATGGGAGGCCGTACCCCGAATCGATTCCGCGACCTGCCAGCGGTCTCGCAGCCACCAGTCGGTCTCCGCGGCGGCTGCCGTGGGGCTCTCCGCCGCCTCATCCGGCGGTTCTGGCAAGGCAGCTTCCAGGCGTGCAGGCACCACCGCCTTGCGGGCCCAGGTGAGCTGTGGCGGATCCGTTTGCGGAACAGCGGGCATCACCTGGGGCGTCTGGCGAACCCCATACCGACTCACCGTGTACCGCCGCACCTCGGTCCTCAGGTAGGTCAGCAGCTCCCTCAAGTCGACAACACCATTGCCATCGCCACCGACATGGCGATCAGCGGCCCCCTCCAGCCCGCCTGCAAAGAAACGGGCGAAGGCAGAGTGACCATCTGCTGGATCCCCTTGCGACGTCTCGCCTGCCGCTGCGGGCACAACAACCCAGGTGCGGCTTAGCCGCAGCTTGTTAAGTGTGGCCTGCACCGCAACAGGGAAGCCGCCCTCCACCAGGCCCAGCGGCCAGGAGAGGTTGCCATGGCAGGCATCCAAGACGACTACCAGATGCACCTGCGAATCGACTGCCGACCGCAGTTCGGTGAGCAGTCGTGCCACCGACACGAGCCGCTCACTGCCCCTGATTGTCTCCGTCTCGGAAATCCGCGGCGGCACTAGGCAGGCCACCCCCTCCGTATCGATCGTGCCCACCATCGAGAGGTAGGCGATGATCACATTCTTGGCAGGACCGCCAGGACGCTGGGACGCAACTTCGGACACCAGTGCAGTGACAAACTCTTGCGGTGAATCCGTTGCCAGGTTTCCGCTTGCATCCTGCCAGCTCACAACCCGTGGCTCAAAGATGCTCGCTGACGAGTGAGAGAGCCCCTCCAGCAGAAGCCGGTCTTCGTGTGTCATGGGGATCGGGCCCCACGGCGACTCATAGCCGCTGCCAAACACCGCCACCACTGGCACATACCGCTTCAGCGAGAGCAGCAGCGAAAGCATGACCCCCAGCAGGAGCACCACCAAGGCAAGCGAACCGACGCGACGAAGAAGCAGCCAGCCAGAGCGGACAGGCGACAGCTGACCGGGTGTGTGCTGCCACGACTCTCGAGCGGGCGCCGCCATCGATGGGTTGTCGACTGGAAGATCCATGGGGCAAGTCACTCAAGTTCGATGGTCACGCTGCTGACCGGTGCCGGGGGAAGCTCCACCTTCACTTTCTGGGCAGCGGATGTGTAGGTCACGTTCCGCACCACGCCATTGGCTTTGAGCTCATAGTCGCCAGCCTCGAGATCGGGGATGACAAACACACCGTCCTTGCCACTCTTCACCGCCGGAACGGTGCCGGGGCCACTGACTGTGATCGGCACATTGGCTTCGCCCCGTCCGTCGAGCACGACACGGCCTTCGATGCGTCCTTTGGCAACCTCTGCCGCAGTCAGCACCCACACGCGTTGGGGAGGGGCGGCGAGACCGCAGCGGTCGGTCGCCCGCACAAGCAGCGGCAGCCTGGTTCCAACGGGAAGTGGCTTGGTGTCGAGGCGGATCTCGTAGGCCGCCGCTCCGGTCGAGACCGCAGGCTGCCAGGCTTCGGGCATGCCATCCCCCTTGAGATCAAGGGCCCACTCCACCGTGTCGACACCGGAAACGCCCGGCAGATGCCGGCCGATCACCCCCGCAAACGCCTCTCGCGGATCGTCAACGACCTCTGCGGGAATCACGAGCGGCCGGCCCACCACGGCATTCACCGAGGGAGGCACGTTGACTGTGGGGGGGCGGCCATCAAAGACAAACTGACGCGCCGTCGTCAGCGGTGGCTGATTCCCGGGAAGCACCAGCATGGCTTCGGCCTCCACATCGACGTTCACAAACCCATCACCGGGAAGTTCGAGCTGCCAGTCGGTCGCTGTGGTGCGAATGGCAAGGGAGACGGGAGGCTCCGCTTTCTCCAGCGTGTAGGCGATCGCTCGGTCGCTCTCGCTCACCCAGAGGAGCCGCTGCGGCTGCTTGAGAAATGAGCCGGCCTGCATCTCCCTCAGGCCGAGCGAGGCGATCGTCGGTCGTGGGCCAATGCTGCCAGCCCCTGCGTCGGGAGGAGCATCGACCTGAAGCGTGATCGGCACCGCCGATGCCGGCGCCTTGAGAACCGTCAGCGGCTGGGCAGGCTCAACAAACCGCAGCATCCGCCAGTCGCGCTGTGGCCGCTGGGCCTGGCCATCCATGCCCGGCTCACAGGCTACGGCGAAGACGAAGGCTCTGGGATAGCCATTCACGTTGACGGCCACCATCGCCGGCGGGCCGGCGAGCGGCCCATTCCAGCTTGCCACCAGGGTATCGCTTCGCCGATCACCGGTGAGCACCGTCTGCCCACGTCGAACCTGGAGCGATCGACCTGTCTCGGGAAGAAGCGGCTCGATGGCAATCGACACGCCCTCTGCAGGCACGCGGAGCTGCTCTCCCCACACATCGTTGAGCGCGAAGGTCCACTCGATCGTGCGGCCAGCTTCCTTCCAGATGGCCGAGACCTCGAGCAGCGTTTGCGGATGGAGCGGCTCACATCGGAGTCGATAGAGCCACTGACGGGCAGGCTCGCCTTTGGTCTGCTCGCGAATCACCAAAGCCAGGTCGGGGCCGATCGACGGCGGCGTGGCTGAGGGCTCTGCCGGCGGCGGAGCGGTCGCTGGTGGAGCTTTCTCACTCGGGGGAGCCGCGTCGGCGGGAAACACCAGCGGCACGAGCGTCTCGCCAGCAGGCAGAACGGCCTTTTCAATCACCCCAAGCGGTGTGCCAAGGCTCTGGCCGCGAGAGAACTGCTCCACGAGCCGCTGCCAGAGCACATCACGCCCAGGCGTGGGCCCCAACGCTTGTCGGCTCTCGCCACCGATCGCGTAGAGCGACACAGCAACGTCACGGGAGATTTCCGCCTTGTTCAACAGGGCCAGCTGCCAGGCCGCCAGGCCACCTGGGACCATCCGGAAGCCGACCTCGCCCTGCTGCAGTTCGGAAGCCGTTGCCGGTTGTTCGCGGCCCCACTGCCAGCTGCCTGCTGTCGTCTGCCTGGCAGCCACCGCGATCGCCCGGTTGGCAGGGAGCGGCAGCAGCTGCCGCGCCACAGCCGCTTGCTGCGGGGATTCCCAGATAACCTCCAGCAGCACCCGTTCCCCAGGTGTGATTGCGTAGCGGCTGGCAACCGCGGTGAGCAGCACCGCGCCCCGCTCCATTGCCAGCGATTCCACGGGCAGCGGCACGTCGGCGGCCACCCGAGATCCATCCGCAAGCCACAGTTCCAGCGAGGCGGGATCAAAGAGGAAGCGAACCTCCGTTCCGGCAGGCAGCATTCCTCCCGAATCCGCTGCCAGCCGCAGATTAGTCGACTTTCCGACCGCGATGCTCTGCGCATTGACGAGTTCCAGTGAGAGCCCATAGCTATTCTCGGAAGACCAGTCCGGAAGCCCGGTGATCGCAGCGGGTTCGAGCTGCGGGATGTCTCGCAGATCCATCACCCGAAAAAGCCCCGTGTCACGGTCGCTCAGCAGGCCCTCGCGGCCTTGAGCCTGACTGGCAGTCGCTGCCACCGCCCCAACATCAGCCAGCAAACTCGCCACGCGACCGCCGAGGCGAACAACGCGATCTAACGCCGTGTCACTGTCGTCGGAGGCGTTGGAGAGAGAGGCAATCTCCCGCCGCACCGCCGCGATTTCCTTCGCGAGCAGGTCGCTCTTGGATGCCGCATCTGCCGCCTCCACGATCGCCGGCAGACACTCGGCCAAAGCGGCGATGCTCTCGAGCGCCGCCGGCTGAATCTGCGGAGGCTCAGCCAAAACGCCGGTAGGACGGCCTGTTGCCTCAAGGGAAGTTTTCCTGACCACAGCGGAGGGGGACGGAAAGGCCTGTTGGAGAATCCGCTCCCGGCTCGCCTCGGAGATCAGCGGGCTTCGCACTGCGGCAAGGCTGCGGCTCACGACTGGCGACAAGCCCGCCCCACCGCCACTGTGAAGCCCCTCAACAAGTCGCTCAAGCTGATCGGCAATCGCTGCCCGCTGCGAGTTGACACCGCGGGCAGCACTCGTCAGCCGATCGATGCCCGCCGCATCCGCCCCAGCCGAGAGCATCCCGTCGAGTTCCCGCAGCTTTGCAGCAAGGCTCACCAAGGCCGCCGGATCGAGCGGCGGGGTGCCCGAGCCGCCGCTGGCATGGCCAACGATATCGATCGCCGACACCACCGTTGCCAACGACTCGTTGCGGATTGCGACGACGCGGCAGAAGGCATCCGGAGCAGCAGACCAAAGCTGAAAGTAACCAGATGCGTCTGCAGCCACGCGAGCGGACCAGAGCTGTTCAGCCACGGCCGACTCACCAGACGGCGGAGCGGCACCGACCGGCGAGCTCGCCATGCGGCCCAGCACATTTCCCATCAGGGAAAACGTGGTAGCAGCCCGCTCGGCCATTGGACCTGTCGAGGTCGAACGGCTCTTCGCGCTGGCCGCAATGGCGTAGCACTGCCGCCACCAGGGCGATGCATAGTCGCCGGGAATCGGCAGGATAGCGGAGGGGCTGCCGATACCCACAGGCTCAAGCCGGCGTTGCCCGAGCGTCGCGAGGGCCTCCCAGGCATCTCGAGGAGGTGGCGGCGGTGGCAGTGCCTCCGGCGTGGCTGGCGGCGTGCCGGGTCCGGCGGCGCCCGTTTTTGGTGCCTTGCCGTCGGCAGCTGCCTCCGCACCATCAGGGGGCGGCGGATCGTTGGCCAGGGCTTCTGGCCCCTCGGGTTTCGCAGAATCTTTCGCTGCAGCCGCGTCACCCGCTGCTGCCTTGGCAGGCTCTGCCGCTTCTGCTTGGGCACTCTCGTTTCCGCCGCCAACTGCTGGAGCATCTCCATTGCCCGCAGCCGGGGGCAGTGGGCCTGGGGCTGGCAGCAGCTTCACGGCGTCGGCGCCGGGAAACGCGAGGGTCGCTCTTCCGGCCTCATCCACGGCGGCCACCTGCCGAATGGCGGCATCCATCACCGCAGGAGCCCCCGGCGGCGGGCCGGCCTCCGGAGCCCCGGCGGCGGGCTCCTCGACCGGCTCTGTGCTGGGCTCCTCAGTGGGCTCTGTCGTTGTGGAAGCGGAGCGGCGTGACGCAACCCGCAGCAGATGGATGCCCGGGGGAATCTGCTCGATCGCCACCCGCCCCACACCCAGCTTCCAGACAACGGGCGTCTGTCGACTCCGCCCTCCGCTGAGCCTGCGCGTCCATTCATTGGTCCAGACCGACACGAATCGCGCAACTTCATCAAGCTCAATCAGGCCATTGCCATTGCCGCTGGGACCCTTATCCGCCTCGCCAGCGAGGGCAAGCTCAAAGGCCCGCCCAAAGCATGTTCGCCGGGCCTGCACGCTCGCCGCTGACATCTGGAAGAGGTCGTGCGACCCGATCACCCAGTTCTGGCTGATCGCGTCGGCTTGGGGCTTGGCGAAGTCCTGATCGAGGGCAGCAGGCACGACATGGCCGAGCACACCCAGCCGCGGATCCCACTGCAGGTCGCCAAGATCGAGAGCGACCAGTGTTGTCCGCGCCGGCGATGCGGCCACCGCGTCAATCACGGAGCGGAGCGGAACAATCTCTTGGGGTCGGTCGCCGGCGATGCGGCAGTCACTCGCCAACAGGCACGGCACTCCCGACAACGGGGTTGCTCGCTCCAAGCCGGTGCTCTGAAACACCGGCGGCGCGACAAACGCCTGCCCCCGTACATACGCCAGCAGCACATCCTTACCGCGGAGGCTGAGCCCCCGCATTCGCGGCAACAAGAGATCCCGCACGCCCTGGGCAGAATCAAAGCCCGTCAGGTCCACCGGTTCGGTGCCCAGTGATGTGTGCAGCGAACCAGCGAGTGACGTGCGGAGGGCCTCGCGATCCTCTTGGCCAAATGGCACCGGCTCAAGCACCCCCAGCGGATACTCATCAATCACGAGCGTGATGCAGGCGGTCTGCCAGGTGAAGAGAGGTCCCAGCACGATCCCAGCGGCAACAGCCACCGCCACCAAGGCGATGATCAGCAAGATCCCCGCGGACAAAAGCCGCTGACGTCGCGTCCTTGTGCGTGGCCCGGCAGACGCCTTCCAACGACTACGGAAGTCAACATCGGCCGCCTCAAACGCCACGTTGCCATCCCTTGCACAGGTTGTTGCATGATCCCGCTGAGGACGCCCGCTCTAGACGAGAACCCCTTGCAGAGCCGCAGTTTACGCCAAAAACCTGCTATGCTACGCTCTCCGCGAGCGGCGTGTAAACGCGTGTTCGGGCATGCCTGCGTCTCCACGGTCGTTTCTTTATGCGCAATCTGCCGGTCCATTGGTCTGAAGGGCTGTTTCTCCGGCCGCACCACTTCCAGGCCATGGAGCGAGCCAGTGCGGAGCGGCTGGCCATCACCTTCGCAGCGGTCGACCCCTGCAGTTATGGCGTCGTGCGGCTGGAGCTTGATGCAGCCGCGCTTGCCAACCGCACGGTCGCCCTGCGTCGCTGTCAGGCCCGCCTCCGCGACGGCACGATGGTGTGGCTCGAACAAGGAGAAGAACCAGACCGTCGTGATCTCCGCGAAGCGTGCGGACAGCTTGAGTCGCTGACGACCGCAGTCGGCGATGCGCTCGAGGTAATCGATACGGTGCGGGTCTATCTGGCCGTGCCCCGCTTTGCTCCCACGTCGGCCAACGTCGCTCCACCAGGCGAGCCTGACCACAGCCGCGAGCTCGTCGTCCGCCAGGCCGTGCAGGACGACACGTCAGGTGGCAACGACCAGGAGGTCGAGTTTCGCCGCCTGAATGTGCAGCTGAAACTCTCCACAGAGGATCTTTCCGGCTTCGAGCTGCTGCCCATCGCCCAGATTCGACGTGCCGGCAATCGGGAGGCTGCCCCCGAACTCGACAGCACCTATTTTCCCCCGATGCTCGCTGTTGATGCCTGGCCGCCGCTGGGGCTCAACATCATCCGCGGCACCTACGACCTGGTCAGCCGCAAGGCCGAGCTGCTCTCGGAGCAGGCGGTCAGCCGCCAGGTGGGCTTTTCCAGCTCGGAGCCCGGTGATCTCGACCGCCTGATCATGCTCTCGAAGCTGCTCGAGGCCCAGGCGGCCTTGCGGGTCGTGGCTTTCGCCCCAGGAATCCATCCGCGAGACGCCTACCGCGAACTCTGCCGGGTCGCCGGGCAGCTCTCCGTGTTTGAGCCCAGCCGCTCGCTCGAAGAACTGCCGCTCTACGACCACGAGAATCTCGCGGAGATCTTTCGCACGGTCAAAGACCGGATCGAGGTGATGATCGGCCGGGTCGTGGCGCTCGAGTTCGAGCAGCGATACTTCACGGGAACCGGCAAGGCGATGCTCTCGGTCTCCATGGAGCCAAAGTGGCTCCGGAGCGACTGGAACTGCTACGTGGGCGTTCAGCATGGCGAACTCCCGGCGGCCGAATGCCAGCGGCTCCTCTCGGGCAACGCCCACCTCGACTGGAAGCTTGGCAGCACGGAAGAAGTCGACCAGCTGTTTCGGCTCGGGCTTCCCGGGCTGGAGCTGTTTCCGCTCGACCGGCCTCCGCGAGCGCTCCCAGCCAGAAGCGGCTGGCTCTACTACCGTATCGGCACCGACAACCCGGCCTACAAGTCGGCCCAGCTCACGCAAAGCTTGGCGATTCGGGTTCGGGATTCCTCAATCATCGATGCTGACGATATCGTGGGCAGGCGGCGGATTGAGGTCTCCTACGAAGGTCGCGTGGCGGCCATGGAGTTTGCGATCTTCGCCGTGCCGAACTGACCGATTCTGGTCAGCCTCGGGCTCGAGGCCGGCTCAGCTCCTCTCGTGACAGACGTGCACGCATGACGCCCGAATTCGTACCAGCAGCGCTCCCGATGCTTGCCGAAGTGGTGACGCTGTGTGATCGCGCCATCCAAAACGATGCCAGACACGGCACCGCGGCTGAGCTGCGTGGACGGTTTCTCGCGGCCTTGGAGACAGCCACTGCCAAGATGCGGGGACCTCGTGGTGAGGAATGGACGCTGGCAAGCTATGCCCTGGCAAGCCTGATCGACGAGCTGTTGATCGTTGAGGTTCCCTGGCAAGGCCGCGACTGGTGGGAAAATCATGCGGTCGAGGTCGAGCTCTTCGGCACCCGTCGACGGGCGACGGAGTTTTTCGACCGCGTCTCGACAGCGGCAAGCTACCCAGACCCCAGCACCGTGATGGTTTTTGTGGCTGCGGTGGTGATGGGCTTTCGCGGCATCCTCCGCGACAAGCCCGAGGCGCTGGAGGCGTGGATGCGATCCAACGGGCAGGTGATCAAGCTGACCTTTGGGCGACCGACCGTGCCGCCTCAAGGCCGTGAACTCGCCGGCGCCCCTCCACTGCGGAATGCCACCTCGCTGGTGTGGCATGGCGTGTTCACAGCGATGGCGGTTGCGGTGTTGGTGGTGACGACCTGGTGGGCCTTTGTGGTGAGCTAAGCCTCGAGAAAGGGCGTGCAGGTTGAACACACTGTTGAAAATACTGGCAGCGCCGTGGCGGGCGACGAGCCAGGCCGCCCAAGGATTTCTCTCGCTGACACTCGCAGCCCGCATCGCTTGGGCGGTCGCCCTGCTGCAGGTGTTTGTGGTGCTGATGACCTTGGTGGTGATCTTCACGACCGGTGGTGCCGCAGTCTTTGAAGCCTGGTGGACCCCGAGCAAAGCCCTGGCCTTGCTGCTGTTGCTCGCCGTGGTGCCGCTGCTCGTCTACTGGTCTGCACGGCTCTGGTTTCAGCATGACACGGCCCGTTGGCCTGATATCGACAAGGCCTGGCGGGAAGCCCTCGTCGAGCTTGATCGCCAGGGAATTGAGCTTGCATCCACGCCGCTATTTCTCGTGCTTGGCTGCGATGGAGGCCCACGAGAAGCCGAGCTCTTCACCGCATCGCCCGTTTCTTTTGATGTCCGCGCCGCGCCGCAGGGCAGCGCGCCCCTGCACGTCTACGCCGGCCCAGAAGGGATCTTTGTCTGCCTCGCAACAATCGGCCAGACCTGCAAGCTGATGGCCCAGACTGCTGCCAGCACCGAGCAGCCAACCGTCTCCCTCCGCTCTGCAGAACGCTCCGACGCCTCCGACCGACTGCGAACGATCTGCGACCGCATCCGGCACGCCCGGCGGCCCGTTGCCCCGGCCAACGGAGTGATCGCCCTGGTGCCTGCGGTCAATCCAGACCAGCAGCGGCTCGCTCCCGCTGCGGGCTCGGCCCTCAGTGAAGATCTGCTCACAATCAGCAGCAGCTGCGGCCTGAGGATGCCGCTAACGGTTGTCGGCACCGGTATCGATCAGATCCCTGGCTTTGAAACTCTGCTCCAGCGGCTTCCCTCCGATCTTGCAAGCCTGCCTCTGGGCGAGTCGTATCCGGTCGGACGGACTGCGTCTCCAGAAGAGATCGGCACGCTGGCGGTCGAAGCCTGTGGACGGCTTGCCGATGTGATTGGAGGGATTCTGCTCGACCCCAAGTCGCTCGCCCTGTCCGCGGAGAACCGGCGGCTGGTCGGCCTGGCGTGTCGACTGCGTCTTGATGTGGCTCCGCTGCTGCAGGGCATCATGCAGCGGGGCCTCGACTACGCTGCCCACAGCGGTGACACCCCGTTCCTGGCCGGCTGCTATCTCCTGCCTGCAACGCGTGGCTCCACGCAAGTCAGCATGAGCGATGGTCTGTTTTCCAGGGTGCTCGAGGTTCAGGGAGACCTCGAGTGGACCTCAGACTCACTCAATCGCAACCGTCGTTACGGTCGCATCGCTCAAGGACTGATGCTGCTCAACGTGGTGATGCTCTCCGCGTGGCTGGGCATTATCTGGTGGCGAGTGTCGCGCTAACCTGCGGCCAGTGATCGGCTCCCGCAGCGATGCCAAACCCGATGTCCAGCAGGGGTGCCCAGGGGTCAGGTCCTTCAGGTGCAACTCGCCGGGTTGCGGCCAGTTCCACCGCCGCCGCTGCCGCCATGCCCGCCAGGTGCGGCTCCGGCAGAAGTGGCGGCAGATGCGAGGGGGCGATCGATTCGCCTGCGAAGAAGGCTGCCAAGGCCGCACACCCGGCAGGCGAGGCAAGCCCGATCGACTTCGCTGCCTCGTTGGCGGCATAGGCACGCCACTGCTCCGGGTTGCGGAGCCAGGCTTCGGCAGCCTCAAGGGCAGGCAGGTCAGCCTCGAGAGCGCCTCCTCCATGCTCAGCACGTGAGGCCCGGCAGGCCCACCAGACAGCGGCCGGCCGACTCAAGGCCTGCGCCAACACCCCGGCAATAAGCCTGGGGGCAGAGCCTATCGCTCGCAGCCTCGCTGCCACGGTCACAAGGCCCTCGCCGAGCGCTGTGCCGCTGGCGACGCCCTCCACGGCCGACAGCGGCTCGCTGAGCTCGGAGGCCTGCAGCCTCTGCTTCACAGCCTCCTCATCCGCAAAGGTCGCCAGCACTCGTGTCTCCATCAGCTTTTTCTCCAGCAAACCGCCCGCCTCACGTGTCTCCACCAACGACACCCGCACACAGCACGGGCCGACTGTGGACGAAGTCTTCCGACGCAGGATGCGGCGAACGGCGACCCTCAAAAACCTCGGCTGGGGCGTCGCTTGAGAGGAAAAAGGTCATGGAGGGCTTTTCCCACGGACAGCTAGCCGATCATCGTCAACGCCCCTTTGGCCTCAAGCGTCGCGCTCGCCTTGATCGATGTCTGCAAACCTTCGACGGTGGTCGACGTCGTGCCTTTGAGCGACACGGTCATTCCGTTGATGGTCACGGCGGAGGTGCTGATCACGATTGAGTTGCTTCCCACCTTGAGAGTGATCGATTCGGTGCCCTGAATCGTCCAGGCGTTGGCTTTGAGCGTGCCCGAGCCCGCGTTGACCTCCACGGCATGATTGCCCGACTTCACCGTGAGCGTGTGGCCATCCCCAACCGTGACCGACTGGCTGCCGCCCACGTTCACCGTCTCCTTGCCCTTGGTGACCTCATACGTCGCGTCGCCCTCGCTCACCGTGTACGACTCGTTGCCCTTCGACACGACCGTGGTGTTGTTTTGATACACCGTCAGTGAACGGCTTCCGTCGGCACATCCATCAGCGCCCACCGCTTCGGTCAGGTTGTTGTAGACCTTCACCGACCGGTCGCCTTTGTCTTTGGTCTCAAAGCCGACCTCCAGCGAGTCGTCGTTCTCCACCGTGCGCACGAAGTCGCGCTCGGCATGGAACGTGACCGACTCCTTGTCTTTCGTATCGTCAAACACCAACTGGTTGGCATTCGACGTTTCGCCGTCTTTCGTGCTCCGTGTCTGCCAGCCGCTCTGCGCGGCACTCGCGGGCAGGGCAAAGGGAGGCTTGTTTTGCCCGTTGTAGACCACGCCAGTGATCAACGGTCGGTTGGGGTCGTCGTCGAGGTGCGAAACCACAACCTCCATCCCCACCCTGGGGAGAAACTGGCTGCCAAACTGCGGTCCGGCAAGCGACTGGGCAACCCGAATCCAACACGAGCTCTGCTCGTTGTTCTTCCCATACCGATCCCAGTGAAACTGCACCTTCACGCGGCCGTATTCGTCGGTGTAGATCTCCTCGCCTGAGGGGCCCACCACAACGGCCGTCTGCACTGTTCCCGTCGGCCAAGGCGTGCTCCGGGCGGGCCGCCAGGCGGTCTCGGCAGGCACACAGGAAAAGGTGTTCTCGTAGTCGAAAGCGAGCCCTTCGGTGGGAGACGGCTCGTATGCCCCCCGATTGCTCGCTCGATGCCGCACACGCGTGAGCAGATACTTCTTCCCCTGCTCCGCGGGGTTGGGATGTGTCTTGATCGCGAAGGTGTAGCCCGGGGAAAACGTCCGGCAGCTGCTGGTGCCGGAGGCAACGCTGGCGGTCGCCTCGGCCGCTTCGATGCGATACGCAGCGATCGACTCGCCGTCTGCCTTTTTCTGATACTCACCGGGGTAGTCAAAGAGGTCGACGCTGCTTGCACCGGCGTAGCTGGTTTTGCCAGAGGTGCTCACCAGCAGGCTGGTCGTCGGCTGCTCAAAGTTGTAGTCGGTCTGGGCGAATTTCCCCGGGCAGTAGCTGTAGTCGTGCCTCCAGTCGATCAGCTGGCCCGGTTCATCCGGCGACGAGAACGACTGCACGGAACTGACCTTCGCATCACCGCAGTCGGCAAACGCAGAGCTGGCGTCAGCGAGCACCGTCGTGAGGCCCCCCTGAGCATGCTCAAAGAAATAGAACATGCCCTCAAACTCAAGCAACCGGCTGACGAAGGCAAAGTCGGTCTCACGAAACTGCACGCAGTAGTCCCACGGCGAATGTGAGCCGCTGATCTTCTTCGACAGCGTGACCTGAGAGCAGTCGCCGATCACCTCGGAAACCACATCAGGGACGGCTGCGTTCTGAAAGATCTTGCAGTCGCTCGTCAGGGAGGAAAACCACAGCCCTGGCACCACCTCCAGGCTCCAGCGAGTCAACACGTCATCCCGCCCCAACCAGGAAAACCGTGCCACATATCCAGTGAACCAGCGAGCCGATCCATCCCCGCGATTCACGCGAAAACTCACCTGCTTGCCCACGAGCTGCGAGTCGTCGATCTGCTCATCCACGCTCAGACAGACCAGCCGAAACGAGAACAGCCCGCTGAGCTGCTCCTCGCCCTCAAACGATTCCAGCAACAGCACGTCGTTCCCAAGGGGTGTTTCGATGGCCAGCGGCTGATCGTCTTGCGTGTAGGAAGCCATCACGAAACCTTTCGCAGCTCAGCTGCCACTTGAGCCAATCGTGTACGACTCACTCACCTTCCCCTTACTCGTCCCGTCGTCACCGTATTTGACGTAGGTCCATGTCACTTTGGTGTAGGTGAAGGCGACCTGCTCCATCGGCTGGAGGTGATCGAGCGATCGCGGATCCGCAAGGTCGTAGTGCGTGATGATCACCTTCTCAAACTCGTAGGTCAGAAAAGGGAGTGTGCCGCCCGGCACCGTCGTGCAGAGCTCAATTTTGACACTCGGCACGACCAGCCCCGTCGCACACGCCTTCTGAAGCTTGACGCTCGCCGCATCAAGATCTTTGACCACCGTCACCGTGCCAACAGCCGTCGCCCCAGCCCCACGCTCGCTCTGCTCATACCCGCCTGTCGCGCGAGTGATCGGCGCTGAAACACTGAAGAGGGAGCTCCACCCGGTGTGCTTGGCGTCAGTCGCCTCACCTTCATAGCTCCCAAACTTCACAAAACCGTTGCGGGCGAGTGCCATGCGTCACGCCTCCCTGTTGTCTTTCGTGCAACGTGCCCTCGGTCGCAGCCCGACTCCGCCGTCGCCTCCTGCGGCGTGACCCGCGTTCCATCTGTGCTGGATGAAACGCGGGCCAGAACACCGCATGAAACGCAGCAGGACGATTGCCAATCGCCCGGGCCGCCTTAGGACTTGTTGGCACCGAGCTCGTAGGTCGCCTCGACGTTGCCCTTCTTGGAGCCCGTCTTGTTGTCGTACTCAGTGTAGGTGTAGGTGATCTTTGTGCAGTTCATCGACACCTGCTCGCTCGGCATCGGCTCACCGGAAGAGTTTCCGCTCACCGAATAGCCGCTAAAGATCACGTTTTCACAGACGAGCTTGAGGTAGGTCTCATTCTTGCCGCCCGTCTGCGTGGTGAACTCGAGGGTCACCTTCTTGTTGAACTTGCCCGAGGCAACAGCCTCAAACAGCTTTGGCGACGACTTGTCGAGCTGCCGCACGACCGAGATGTCGCCGAGCTGCGTCTCGCCCTTGGTCCGCTGCTGATCGACCGCTCCGCTCGGAATCGAGCGAAACACCGGCAGGGATGCCGAGTCGGCAAGAATCCACTTCTGGTGGTTTGAGTCTGTCGACTCGCCCTCAATCCCATCCACCTGAATAAAGAGTCCCATCGTCGTTCCTTTCAACGCGAGTTGCGGTGTTGCCGTTGACCACCGTATTCGTTGCGGTCTTCGGCCGCGAGCGGCACCACTCGCACGGTTGCCGCCCGCCTTACAGTTGTCGTTTTTTTTGTGAACTTGTTGCGTGCGAGCTGAGATTTTTTTGCGGAAGCCATTTTTTGCGGGAGAAACCGGCAAAAACGGCAGCCCAAAACGCTCCACGGCGGCGGATCGCTTCAGGAAATCTCGTAGCGGAACGCGCCGCCTGCCCCATCCCAGTCAACCCGAACTCGCTCCACGGGAGCCCCTTCCGCCATCCGGCTGAGCAGTTTTGTGGAGAGGTCTGGGAGGAGGGTGCCCGACAAAATGCGGTCAATCACACGAGCCCCGCTGTCGGCCTCGTTGCACCGCTCCACCACAGCGGTCACGACGTCGTCGCTCCAGGCAAACTCAGCCCGGTAGGCACTCTCCAGACGCCGCCGAATCGACTTCAGCTTGAGCTCACAGATTCCCCGCATCACATCGTCGGCGAGCGGATAGTAGGGAATCACGGTCAAGCGGCCGAGGAATGCCGGCTTGAAAACCTTCAGCAGATCATCTCGCAGGGAGTCGGCAAGTGTTTCCGGATCGGGCCGCAGCTCAGGGTCAGCGCACAGCTTCATCACCGTTTCCGTGCCAGCATTGGTCGTCATGATGATCACGCAGTTTTTGAAGTCGATGTCGCGGCCCTCGCCGTCTTTCATGCTGCCCTTGTCAAACACCTGATAGAAGATGTCTTGTACGCCGGGGTGGGCTTTTTCCATTTCGTCCAGCAGCACCACGCCATACGGGCGGCGGCGAACAGCCTCAGTCAGCACGCCCCCTTCGCCGTAGCCGACATACCCGGGCGGAGATCCCATCAGCAGCGAGACTTTATGCTCTTCCTTAAACTCGCTCATGTTGATGACGGTCATGTTTGACTCATCACCAAAAAGCAGTTCGGCAAGCGCCAAGGCGGTTTCCGTCTTGCCGACACCACTGGTACCGGCGAGAAGAAACACACCTGTCGGCCGGTTGGGGTCGGTCAGCCCTGCCCGCGATGTGCGTATTCTTTCAGCTATGGTCTCGAGCGCGTGAGACTGCCCAACCACCCGAGCCTCCAGCCGTGGTCTGAGTTCCAGCACACCTCGAATCTCATCGGAAACCATGCGGCCCACGGGAATCCCGGTCCACGCCGCCACGACTTCCGCCACGGCCTGCCCATCCACGCACGGACTGACCAGCGGATGCTCGCCCTGCAGCTCTTTCAGCTGGCTTTCCAGCGCCAGGAGCTCCTCTCGGACAGCCGCCTGTTCGGTTTCGGAGAGCGGGGGCGTTGGCTCATCGCCCGGCTTTGTGGCAGCCGACGGTGGCAGCAGCCTCGCTCGCGTTTCCTGAATGCTGCCGACCAG
>CALCGM010000673.1 GCA_937900985.1 uncultured Planctomycetaceae bacterium
CCGCGGCCAGGGCCCACGGTCGAAGGCTTCGCGGGCAGCTCGCACCGCCGCCTCCACGTCCGCCGCGTCGCCCTCGGCCACGCTCGCAATCGGCTCTTCGGTGGCCGGGTCGATCGTTTCAAAGGTGCGGCCGCTCTTGGCCGGCACCCACTCGCCGCCGATGAAGCACTGCGTTTGGCGGATTCGCACCTGTGTCTCGTCGTCTGTTGGCGTGGTCGTGGCCATGCTCGATTCCTCCCCCAAGCGTGTGTGAACGCCGCATCCCCGGCGATTTTGAGGCCAGGATTCTACCGCGAGGAGCAGAATCCTGGAGGAAAAACGCAACCTTCGTTTGCCGATCTCGTTCCCGCTCCTATACCCTAAACGGTGGTCTTCGCTAGCCAGGGATTGGTGGAGTGGGCGAGGCCCCCAGTCATGTTTCCGAAAAGTCTCCAGGAGATTCTCAATGCGTTTTGCTTCCATGCTGCTTGTGTGTGCCGGCCTTGTGGTCGCCGCCACGACCGCTCAGGCGGAGTTGACCAGCGGCCCGCAGCCCGGTGAGAGCGTCGGTGCCTTCATCGTGACCAAGGTCGGCGGCAACGCCGAAGACGGCGTCGCTGACGGCAAGGCCCTCTGCTATCGCTGCAAGATGGGTTCGCGGCCCGTCGTGATGGTGTTTGCCCGCTCGGGCGACGCTTCGCTGGCCAAGCTGGTGAAGAAGATCGAGGAAGAAGTTGCTGAGCACCAGGAAGAGAAGCTCACCAGCTTCGTCAACATGATCGGCACCGATGCCGACAGCCTGAAGGCAGCCGCTTCGAAGTTCGTGAAGAGCAACGGTGTTGAGAAGGTCGCCTTCGTGGTGCCCGACGACGCCAAGAACGGCCCGCCGGAGTTCAAGATCTCGCCCGACGCCGACGTCACCGTCGTCTGCTACAAGAACGGCACGGTCGTGGCCAACCACGCCTTCGCCAAGGGTGATCTGACCGAAGACAAGATCGGTGCCGTCGCCGAGGCTGCCTGCAGCCTGGTCGACTGATCGCCAAAATCGGCCGTGGTTGGGGGTTTTTTCGCCCTCTTCGACGCCGGGAAATGTCAGGTATACTTCGTCGCGGCCGGCCTCTCACGGGGTCGGCCGCGATGTTGGCGGTGTAGCTCAGTTGGTTAGAGCACAGGCTTCATAAGCCTGGGGTCGCCGGTTCAAGTCCGGCCGCCGCTACTTCCCCCCCTCTATTGGAAGGGGCGTTGACGTCGTACTGTAGTGGCAGGAGACACCTGCAACTTCAGCGAGCCCGTCCGATGCCCGATCCCAACCTCTCCTCCTTCATCTGGTCGGTCGCCGACCTCCTCCGCGGCGACTACAAGCAGTCGGAATATGGCCGGGTGATCCTGCCGTTCACCGTGCTCCGCCGGCTTGACTGCGTGCTGGAGGCGACCAAGGCCGCCGTCGTTGAGGAGTTTGCGAAGCGCGTCCAGACGAAGGTCAACCCAGAGCCGTTCCTGCTCAGGAAATCGGGCCAGTTGTTCTCCAACCCGTCGCCCCTCGACATGAAGAAGTTGATGGGCGACCAGGATCACATCAAGGAGAATCTCTTCTCCTACATCCAGGCCTTCTCGCCGGCCGTCCGCGACATCTTCGAGTCGTTCGACTTCCACACCCAGATCGACCGGCTCGCCAAGGCGGGCCTGCTCTATCTGATCACCGAGAAGTTCGCGAACATCGACCTCCACCCTGAGGCCGTCAGCAACGCCCAGATGGGCGCGGTCTTCGAGGAGCTGATCCGCAAGTTTGCCGAAATCTCCAACGAAACCGCCGGCGAGCACTTCACGCCCCGTGAGGTGATTCGCCTGATGGTCAACCTGCTGTTTATCGAAGACGACGAGGCCCTCACCAAACCCGGCGTCGTCCGCTCGATCTACGACCCCACCGCCGGCACCGGCGGCATGCTGTCGGTCGCCGGCGAGCACCTGGCCGAGCTCAACCCCGACGCCCGCCTCGTGATGTTCGGCCAGGAGCTCAACCCCGAGTCGTACGCGATCTGCAAGGCCGACATGCTGATCAAGGGCCAGGACATCGCCAGCATCCTGCCGGGCAACACGCTCTCCGAAGACGGCCTGCCCGGCCGCTCGTTTGACTACATGCTTTCCAATCCGCCCTTCGGCGTGGAGTGGAAAAAGATTCAAAATGCCGTCAAGAAAGAGGCGGCCGACCTCGGCTTCAGCGGCCGCTTCGGCCCCGGCCTGCCGCGGGTCAGCGACGGCTCGCTGCTGTTTCTGTTGCACCTGATTGCGAAGATGCAGCCGGCCCAGGATGGCGGCAGCCGGTTTGGCATCGTGCTCAACGGCTCGCCGCTGTTCACTGGGGCCGCCGGCTCGGGCGAAAGCGAGATCCGCCGCTATGTGCTCGAAAACGACCTGGTCGAGGCGATCATCGCCCTGCCGACCGACATGTTTTACAACACCGGCATCAGCACCTACGTCTGGATCGTGACCAACCGCAAGCCGAAGGCCCGCCGCGGCAGGCTGCAGCTGATCGACGCCAGCAGCTTCTGGCAGAAGATGCGGAAGAGCCTCGGCAGCAAGCGGAAAGAGCTGGGCCCCGAGCACATCGAAAAGATCACCCGGCTCTTCGGCGAGTTTCGCGAGGTGGCCGACGGCGACACGCCGATCAGCCGGATCTTCAAGAACGAAGAGTTTGGTTACCGCACGATCACCGTCGAGCGGCCGCTGCGGGACGAGGCTGGCAACGTGGTCGTCGGCACCAAGGGCAAGCAGAAGGGCAAGCCCCAGCCCGACACGTCGCTGCGGGACACCGAGAACGTGCCGCTGGGCGAGGACGTGGAGGAGTATTTCGCGCGGGAGGTGCTGCCGCATGCCCCGGACGCCTGGATCGACCACGACAAGACGAAGGTCGGCTACGAGATTCCCTTCAACCGCCACTTCTACGTGTTCAAGCCGCCCCGGCCGCTGGCGGAGATCGACGCGGAACTCAAGACGGTCACCGACAAGATCCTGGCGATGATCGGGGAGCTGTCGCAATGAG
>CALCGM010000674.1 GCA_937900985.1 uncultured Planctomycetaceae bacterium
TCAAGCATGGCACGGCCGCACGGCTGATTCTTGCGGCGTTTCCCTGCCTGCTGGCGAGCCTGTTCGACCTGCCCGCAGCGAGTGTGCCGGTAACCCGCGTGCGGGCTGCCGAGACCATCGGCCGCGCTGGTTCGCTCGATCCGGTGCTGCGGGCGGCTGCGGCAACGGATGCCGGCAGCGAAGGCCTGCCGGTCGGTGTGCAGGTGGTGGCTCTCGACGGCCAAGAGCAGACGCTGCTGCGGGTGATGGCAGCGATCGAACGAGGCGTTGGCTCGTGCTGACGCCCCGCACGGCGGCTCAACCGGTGAGCCGTGGAACGACCGAAGCGACCATCCGCTCGATGGAGAGCACCTCGCAGGCCGCTCCCGCGTCGATCCCTGCCTTCGGCATGCTCCAGACAACGCTCGAGGCCTCGTCCTGGGCGATCGTGTGCCAGCCGCGGCTTCGCAGTTTGGCCAAACCAGCAGCCCCGTCCTTCCCCATGCCCGTGAGGAGCAGCCCGACACCAGAGCGGCCTCCGTGCTCGGCGACGCTGGTGAAGAAGACGTCGACACTCGGACGGAAGAACACGTCGCGAGGCTCGTCGGTGTATTCCAGCGTCTTCTGCTTGGAGTAGATCATGTGGTCGTTGGTGCCGGCGACGACCACATCGCCGGCCTGCAGGGTCTGGCCGTGTTCGGCAACCCGCACGGGCCGCTCCGTGCGGTCGCTGAGCCATTTGGCCAGCCCCGGCGCGAAGGCGACGTCGACATGCTGCACGATCACGACTGCGACATTCCAGTCGTGCGGCAGGGGGGCGAGCAGGTCGCAGATCGCCTTGGGGCCGCCTGTGCTTGCCCCCACCACCATCAGCCGCGGCGGTGCGGTGTGGCCGCCGGCGGACGTGGCTCTCGGCCGCGAGGTCGCTCCGATCAGCTTGGCGATCGTGCGGATCTTCTCGACGAGTGCCCCGGCGCCGCTGACTTCGCCGGCCGCCCCCAGGATCGGCGTGTCGACTGCATCGAGCGCTCCGTGGCCCATCGCCTCGTAGACGAGCGAGATGTTGCCGCTGACCGTGGCCGTGACCACGAGGATCGCACATGGCGAACCCTTCATGATCTGTCGCGTTGCCTCCACGCCATTGACGTGGGGCATCAACAGGTCCATCAGGATCAGGTCTGGCTTGTCGCGGCGAGCCATGGCGATGGCTTCGACGCCGTCTCCCGCCGTCCAGACCACTTCATGATCTGGCATACTGTCGACCACCCGCCGGAGAGCTTCGCAGGCAGCCCTCATGTCGTTGACGATCCCGATCCTCACTGCGTGGGCTCTCCTATCAGGTCGACGATCGTGTTGAGAAACGTCTCGTCGTGGAAGCTGCTCTTGGTGAGGTAGCGGTTTGCACCGGCGTCGAGGCCCCGCAGACGATCCTCCTCGCGATCTTTATAGGAGACGATCACCACGGGGATGTCCTTGCGGGCGGAATCTGCTTTGACGAGCGACACCAGGCCGATGCCGTCCATTCGCGGCATGTCGACATCCGTCACGATCAGATCGTAGTGAACCGATCGTATCGCATTCCAGCCATCCATGCCGTCGATCGCCACATCGACCGCAAAGCCGCGAGACTGCAGCAGCTGCCGCTCCAGCTCTCGCACCGTGATTGAATCGTCGACAACCAGGATCCGCTTTCGCTGCCGCTCCTGCTCGGCGAGCCGCTCAAACTCCACCCGTGAAAGCCGTCGGCCGGCGAGCACATTGTCGATCGAACGCACGAGGTCTTCGACATCGACAATCAGCACAGGGCTGCCGTTTTCCAGCAGCGAAGCGCTGTTGATGTCGGGCACCTTGCCGAGCCTGGTGTCGAGGGGCCGCACCTCCAGGTCGCGTTCACCCAGATAGGTGTCGACGATCAGGCCAAACTGCTGCCCACGGTCGCTGACAACGACGACCGGCAG
>CALCGM010000675.1 GCA_937900985.1 uncultured Planctomycetaceae bacterium
GCATGCAGGCCCGAGGCGATCTCCCTGGCGATCCGCAAGGCCTCCGCCACGGGGAGCCGGCCTTTCTCCTCGCGGACCGCCGTCAGCGGGCTGCCGGAGAGCCGCTGCATGACAAAATAGGGCAGGCCGTGGTCGTAGCCCGGTAACGGATGCTCGCCGACCTGGTAGATCGAGACGACATTTTCGTGCTCGACCTTCGCGACCGCTCGGCTTTCCCGCAGAAACCGCTTTCGGGCAGCGGGATCATCGGCCCGGGAAGGGAGCATTGTCTTGATCGCCACATCGCGGTCGAGCTGTTCATCGTGTGCAAGATAGACCCGCCCCATGCCGCCTTTCCCCAGCAGTTTGATGACGCGATGCCCGCCGATCACCGTGGGCGGCGGATCGTCGAAGGCACGGCCGGTGACCACAGGGCCATCCTTGCTGACCGAGAGGCGGCCATCGGCGGATGATTCCAGCTGGATCGTTTCCGCGTGCGAGTCGTGCGAGTCGTTGGTCTCGGGCCGTTTCAGCCGAATCACAAACGAGCAAAACGGCGCCCCGCTGAGCATGCAGGCGTCTTCGGTGATTTCCACCGCTTCGCCATAGTGCTCAGCGACGCCGCGGAGAATGCCTGCCGCGAGCCGGCAGAGCTTCCGGGAGGAGGCGTAGATCACCTGCACTTCATCGGCAGCCGTGCGGGCCGTCTCGATCACCGGCGGCGTGGCGTCGGGCGTGGTGGCCCGCACCATCGTGTGGATCACCGACTCGGTGTGTTCGATCAGGTCGAGCGTCCGCCAGGTGGGATCGACATGCTGCCCGGCGACCTTCACGAGATGGGGCGCTAAAAAGAAGCCAAACCTCTCAAGCAGGCTGGGAAGCGGTTCCCCCGCTGCCTCGGCAACCGACGAGAGCAGGGAGACCGCCTCTTCGTCGGGATAACTCTTCGATGGCAGAAAACGTCGCGATGCTGCGTTGACGGTGGTCCTCAGCGGCCGCTGCACGCGGCCGTCTTTGGAGAGCGACTCCGCAAACTTCTGGATGTAGAAAAAGATCAGCCCGTGCACGTGAGCAGTCCATCACCAGGCAGTCTGCGAGGCAGATCACGGCATCGGTCTGCTGCCGATCAGCCGACCGCGTCGTGTTTCCCCGCCCGCCTCAAGGTACCAGCCGGCCGGGCGAATCGGAAGCAAGGTCGGGGAGAGCCGTGCCACACATTCTGGCTCGATAGAGCACAAGACCATGGGCGGCGTGGTAGAGCCCGCCACATTCCACCGGCACGTCGGCGGTCTGCTCAAGCAGCGTGACGAGCGCGTCGGCGGCCCGTCGCACCCAGGGCTCATCCAGCCGCTCCTGCTCCAGGGCCATCGCCAGAAACTCAAACGTGTGGCCAGACGAGCCGATTTTGGCAAACACATCTGGCGATGTGCTGGGCCGCTCGAAGAAGCTCGTGGAGAAGCTGCCATCGGGCTGCTGGAAGCGGCGGGCGGTTTCGATGGCTGCTTGGATGCGTGCCTCGGCGTCGGCCCAGCCGCCGGTCAGGTCGGCCGCGTTCAGGCCTGTGGCGGCGAGGTAGCGGTTGATGGCGACAGTCAGCCCGTAGAGGCGATGCGATCCGCCGCAGGCGCTCTCCGCCAGGTCAGCCGCGGCCTCCATCGCCACGAGTTTTTCCAGCGTCCACTCGGTGCCGTCGCCGGCCGTCCAGCGGGCGTCGGCCGGCAGGTAGGTGGAAAACGCCATCAGCGTCCAGGTGGCCTCCTGGCCCGGCCGCAGGTCGTGCTTGGCTTGAGCGAGCAGGTCCGACACCGGGTAGGTCGCGCCACCGGCCGAAAGTGTGGCCTCCAGCGGGAGCCCCTCGAGCGAACACTGAGAGAGATAGCCGAGCCACTGATCGGGATGCCCCTGGCCGGTTTTGCTGCCGGGATCGAGGACGGCGACCACCCCCTCCGAGCCCGGCCGAAGGGTCCAGCCGGTCAGCCGGCCGCCAGTCAGCAGGTAATCGAGGGCCGGAGAGGTCGTCCCCTCATGATCAACGGGAAAATCATCGCCGAAGGCGAGAATCCCATGCACGACCTGCCAGGCGGCGTGGTCTGACGTGTTGAGCCGCCGGCCATCGCGGGCGTGGGCCAGCACCGCATCGATCCGTTCGCAGAGGCTGGCGACGTCGACTAGGTCGCTCGTCGCGTCGCTGAGGGGGGCCGCAGGCTCGCGGCCGCAGCCCCCAGCGAGCAAAAGGGCGGAAATCGAGCAGATGGCGACGCACAGGCGGTTCGCCGACGGAGAGCGGAGGAAAAAAGCGAAGCGAACCATTATGGAGCCGAATCCGTAAAAAAGCGTTGGCCCGAGAGGCCGGCGAGCAGGCGGATGGGCCCGGCGAGAGGCCCCCTGCTAGAATGACTCGGGAAACGCGGAGCGTCCAACGCGGCCTGCGGCAGAGGGATGGCTGTGTGCAGCGAACGGCACACAGTCCACGACGCCTGCCATGGATTCCGTGGCGAACGATCACGCCAGAGCGACACCTGAGGGAACACGAGCACCATGATGTTTTTCGACCCGATGTATTTCGTGTATGTAGCCCCCGCCCTGCTGCTGGCGATGTGGGCGCAGTGGCGGGTGCATTCGGCGTATGCAGCGGCATCGCAGGAGCCGGCTCCGATCACGGGCGCCGCGGCCGCCCGCCACATCCTCGACTCGGCAGGCGCCACGGATGTGGCCATTGAGCAGGTGCCGGGCAAGCTCTCCGACCACTACGATCCGCGGGCGAAGGTGCTGCGGCTCTCGCCGGAGGTCTACGGCCAGCGGTCGCTGGCGGCGGTGGGGATCGCGGCCCACGAGGCGGGGCATGCCCTGCAGGATGCCCAGGGCTATGCCCTGATGTCGATTCGCAATGCCGCGGTGGGCGTGGCGAATATCGGCAGCGGCTTTGGCGTGATCCTGCTGCTGATCGGGCTCGGCATTGGGCTGTCGCAGCTGGCCTGGCTCGGGATCCTGCTTTTTGGCGGCACCGTGTTTTTTCAGCTGGTCAATCTGCCGGTGGAGTTTGACGCGAGCAATCGGGCGAAGGCCCAGCTGGTGAGCCTCGGCATCGTGCCCCAGGCGGAGATGCGAGCGGTCAACAATGTGCTCAATGCCGCGGCCTGGACCTACGTCGCCGCCACGCTGCAGAGCCTGCTGACGCTGCTGTACTACGCGAGCTTTCTCACCGGCAACGACTCCGACTGATTGGGTGGAGGCGGCCGGTGGTCAGTGGTGGTGGCGGCCGTCAGCCCCGCCTCCGGCTCTTCGTTGCCAAGCACCGTCAGTGGTTGAGTGAGTAGAGCAGCAGGTTCAGAGCGATCCGCTGAGCGTCGTCGCTGCCGTAGCCGGTGCACTGCAGCGAGTTCTGTTTCTCAAGGGCGCAGGAGAGGTCGTAGGGCGAGAAGATCACCGCCCAGCGGTCGCCGCTGCGGATGCCCTCAAGCTTGGGAGTGATCAGCTGCTCCCGCGCATCGAGGCGGCCATTGCCTGCCAGCGGCTGGCGGAGCGTCACGCGGCGGATGTCGAAGCCGCCGTAGGCCGGCGTGAAGAGCGGGTCGTCGGCGGGGATCTCCTCGAGCGTTGCTGCCGGCAGGATTGCGGCGATCTCGGCGCGGAAGGCGTCGGAAAACTCCTTCGAGCCACAGATGCTGTCGGCCAGCAGCAGTCCGCCGCGGTCGAGGAAGGCTGCCAGGTTTGCGCGGCCCGCATCGTCCAAGGCGAAGCCGCTCCGGCCATGCATAAACAGCAGGTGGTAGCCGAAGATCGCCTCGTCGCTCGGGTCGATCATCTGCGGGGCATCGTCAACCTCTGCGCCAAGTTCGCGAGCGGCAGCCCGGAGCACGTTGGCAAGAGCTGCCGGCGCTGCGTTGCACATGCCGGCATGCCGCAGCTTGCCGATGGCGAGCCGGCCTCTGGCGGCGGGATCGACCTCAGGGTTGGTCGGCCGTTCCGGCAGGGCAAACAGCTCGTCTTTTCGCTTCAGCTGACGGTTGGTGGCATAGGCGATCACGTTGGTGCCGATTGCGAGGGCCGCGTCGACCTCGCGGCCGATGTTGTCGGCGAGGCTTTCTTTGGAGCTGCCGCCGAGTTCCCACAGGCAGCCGAGGCTGGGCATCGCCCCGCCTGGCAGGTTGTCGGTGGGAGGGGCGTAGATCACCGAGGTGCGGCAGCCGTAGTCGATCCCCAGGAGAGGCCGCTGGAGATTCGCCGGCACGATCTCCTCGGCGTTCCAGGCGGGATGCTCGGGAGGCAGGAGGAGAAAGCGAAACTCAGGCTCGGGAAAGGCTTCCTCCATCAGCCTGCGGAGGTCGGCATCGAAGCCAGCGCTCTCGGGGCAGCAGGCCTCAGCAAAGATGAAGCCACCGTCGTCGAGGTAGGCCCGCAGCTTCTTGCCAGCGCCGGGGCCGAGGTCGAGCCCACGGCTGCCGGAGAGCCACAGCACCGGAGCCTGGAGGAGGTCGTCGAGGTTTGCCGACGGCGTGTCAACGACATGCCAGGAGAGGCCAGCTGGGTAGTCTCGTTTCCAACGCTTCTCGACATGACGGACGAGGTGGGCAATCTCGTGGCCGTGCCGATTCCAGTCGGGGTCGGGGAGGTGCCGGCTCTTGGCGACGATCACCGGCCGGCGGCCCTTGGCTAAGAACAGCAGGGCGAAGCTCGTGGCCACCACCTTGTCTTCGTGGGAGCCCTTGAACGTGCCGTCGAGCGGATCCTGGGAGGCGATAAACATCTTCGCCCCTTCGAGATACCAGTCGGCGTTGCCGATGTAGCGGCGGGCGGTGAAGCGGCCCACCCGCTCAAGACCGTAGAGGTAGTAGTAGAGCCAGGTCTGCCCCCGGGTGCCCGGGTTTTCCACGACGGAAAAGCGGCTGCCCAGCCAGGCCAGGCCCCGCTCGAGCTGCTGCGGGGAGCGGCCGCCGCCGCAGCAGGTCACGCTGTCGCCGGCAGCTTTGGCGTCGGCTGCGAGGAGGTGCTGGCTGGTGATCCAGAGGCTCGTGATCCCGGCGCAGGTCATGCTGCCAGGGCCGCCGAGGTTGCCCAGCGTGTAG
>CALCGM010000676.1 GCA_937900985.1 uncultured Planctomycetaceae bacterium
GCACGATCGGCGCCTTGTGCTCGCCAAAGGCCAGCAGGATCACCTTCTTGGCGTCAAGGATCGAGCCCACACCCATCGTGATCGCCTGGCGGGGCACGTTGCTCTCGCCGAAAAAGTCGCTGGCGGCGTCTGCTCGGGTGACCGCATCGAGCGTGATCAGCCGGGTGCGGCTTTCAGCGGTGCTGCCCGGCTCGTTGAAGCCGATGTGGCCGGTGCGGCCAATGCCCAAGAGCTGAAGGTCGATGCCACCCGCCTCCTTGATCATCTCCTCATAGCGACCACAGGCCGCGAGGATCTCATCCCGCGGCTGCATCCCGTCGGGAATATGGATCTGCTCAGCCGGAATGTCGACGTGATCGAAGAGGTGCTCCCGCATGAAGCGGTGGTAGCTCTGCAGCGCCCCTGGCTCCATCGGGTAGTACTCGTCGAGATTGAACGTCACGACCGTCTGAAACGACACGCCTTCCTCGCGGTGCAGCCGAATCAGCTCGTCATACACGCCCACTGGCGTGCTGCCGGTGGCGAGGCCGAGGACCGTCGTCTTGCCAGCGGCGGCCCGCTCGCGGACGAGGTCGGCGATCTCCCGAGCGATCGCCCGGCTGGCCTCGGTCGACTGCTCATAGACCGTCACCGGCAGACGTTCGACGGTCTGCACGTGGGGGAGGGGACCGGTGTAGATCGGTGTTGTGTTCACGTCGGTGGTCTGCTGGGTCATCGGTCCTTCTCGTCTCAGTCGCGGAACTCAAACTGGTAACGGCCCGGCTGCGGGGTGGGATAGCGGCCATCCGCGTCGGCCAGCAGCGGGGCAGGGGAGTCGTCGGTCAACTCTGCCACACCGGCGGTGAGGTCGTCGGGGCATTCCATCATCTCGTCAAACGTAACGAGTCGGCCGGTGTGGGCAGCAAAGCGGCCCATGGCGGTGACCAGGCTTGCCTCGGCGCCCCGTTTGACCTCGTTGTACGGCGTGTCGTTTTCGATCGCCGCCACGAGGTCAACCCACTCCGTGCGGTAGGGGTTGGGCTCGGGCTGCTCCGCCGCCCAGAGGACATTGTCGCCGTCCATCTTCTGGCTCTTGTAGATCACGCTCTTGGCGGGCGAGTGGCCGCTGCCAGAGATAGTAAACGCGGCCTTCGTGCCCTGGCCAAAAACGCCAAACTGCTGCAGGCAGTTCTTCTGCACGCGGCCGGAATAGAAGAACTTCGAGCCGTCGGCGAAGTCGTACTGCACGGCGTAGTTGTCGAAGTTCTGGTCGTCGATCACACCCTTGTAGTGGCGGCCGCCGGTGGCCTGAGCCGACACGGGCCAGGCGTTTTTCATCCAGCAGACTTCATCGACGTGGTGCACGTAGTAGTCGCTGTAGATGCCACCGCTTCCCCAGAGGAAGTTGTGGAACCGCTTCACCTGCCACTGCAGTTCGGTCATGCCTGCCGGCACGCCGGGGGCGAGGTCGAGGTTGTGCGGCGGGTTGTGCTGACGGTAGCCGTAGAAGTTGATCAGTTCACCGGCCTGGCCATCCTGCAGCCGGTCAAAGAGCTCCTGGCGAGCCACGCAGTGGCGGCACATCAGGCCCACGCCGACCTTGAGATTCTTTGCATCCGCCTTGGCTGCCAAAGCGATCATCCGCTTCGTGCTCGGGCCGTCGATCGAGACCGGCTTCTCCATGAACACATTGACGCCTTTTTCAATCGCATAGGCGAAGTGCACCGCACGGAAGGCGGGCGGCGTGGCAAACAGGGCGATGTCGCCCTTGGCCGGGTCAAGGCAGTCGACCGCCTGCTTGTAGGCCTCGAAGCCGACAAAACTCCGATCGTCGGGCACGTCGACCCGTTCCTTAAACGACGAGGCGAGCGACCGCTTGATGATGTCGATCTGGCCCTGAAACACGTCGGCCATGGCCACGACCTTCACCCGGCCGCCCGGCACGGAGAGGGCATCGGCTGCCGCTCCGCCCCCACGACCGCCGCAGCCGATCAGGGCCACGTTGATCGCGTCGCTGCCGGCCGCGTGCACGGGAGGAATCACATGGCCGGAAAGCAGCGTGCCTGAGAAGCCCGCCGCGGTGGCCGCCTTGGCTGAGCTGGCCAGGAAACTCCGCCGGGAAGGGCCACGGGGGGGGTGCTCGGCTGCTGGTGTCGCCTGTTCGACGGACGGCTGCGACTGACGGTCACTCTGCTGGCTGCTGGGTGTTGACGACATCGAGATCCTCACCATGGGTTGCAAAGCAGGGCGTTTCCCCGCGCAAACAAAGACACTCCCCGACTGGCAGCCAGTTTCTCAGCCGCCGGGTCCAAGCATACTCGATCCCCCTCTGTCGACAATTCCCTTGCGTGCCAGGCAAGGCGACGAGAGACACCCACGACGCGAGTGGACGATCCTCGCCACAGCGGTGGAACTCGTGCAACAGCGGCTACCGCCGAGCCGGTTCGGCGGGGGCGAGGGGCTGCCTCGCTACACATCATCCGCCTCATCGGCGGCCTGATAGAGCTGCAGCAGGGCCTGCGTGCCCTCATCGCCGCAGCCGCCTTCCTCGAGCAGCCCATAGAGCTGCTCGGCCACGGTCAGCCCGGGCAGTTCCGTGCCCGTTTCGTCCGCAGCCTCGCGGGCAATCCTGATGTCTTTGACGAGATGCCGCACCAGAAAGCCCGGAGCGAAGTCGCCGGCGAGGGCCCGCGGTGCGAGGTTGGTCATCGCCCAACTTCCAGCAGCCCCGCCAGAGATCACCTGCTGGACGAGCGACGGATCGAGACCGCCAGCTTCGGCATGCGACAGGGCCTCGCACCAGGCGACCATGCCCACGGCCACGGCCACCTGGTTGGCAAGCTTGCACCGCTGGCCAGCACCTGCCGGCCCGAGCCGTGTGATCGACCCGCCCATCGTCTTGAGCAGAGGCAGCGCCCGCTGAAAAGCCGCTTCGTCACCGCCGGCCATGATCACCAGCGTGCCGTTTCGAGCACCGACATCACCGCCAGACACGGGGGCGTCCACCGCCGCGACGCCCCGCTCAGCAGCGGCCGCGGCAATCCGCTCCGCCAGCGCCGGGCTCGATGTGGTCATGTCGATCAGCAGGCTGCCGGCCGCAGCCGCCGCCAGCAGGCCGCCCTTGCCATCGCGGCCGAAGTAGACCTCCTCCACGTCGGTCGGCATGCCCACAATCGTGATCACGATCTCCGCCGACGCGGCCACGTCTTCCGGCGACTCGCACCACACCGCTCCCGCAGCAAGCAACGGCTCGGCCTTCCTGCGGGTGCGGTTAAACACCCGCAGCGGATAGCCAGCCGCCACCAGGTGGCCGGCCATGCTGGCGCCCATGATGCCGGTGCCAACAAAGCCAACCGTCGGAAGCGGGTTTGTCATGCTGTCGCCTGGCAAAAAGGGAGGGCCGAAGGGTTATCGACGGCGAATCTTGAAGCTACGGAAGGCAACCGGATCACTGTGGCCGGCCAGCCCCACCAGGCCGCTGCGGCGATCGAGCCCCTTGGGCGGATGCTCGATCTTCGTGCGGTCGAGAGCATCGATGTCGACATCCAGGATCTTCGTGCCGTTGAGGGTCACGCGGATCCGCTGGCCGTCGACGTCGATCTCCTGGAAGTTCCACTCGCCCGCTGGCCGCAGGTAGCCGGTCTTGGCGCCGACACAGAAGTAGAGGCTCCCGTGCGTCTGATACGGAGCCAGCTGGCCACCACCATTCGCAGCCAGCCGCTTGTTGTAGCCGTCGGTGTCGATCACCTGCAGCTCGATCCCATCGCTCGCCGAGTGGCCACCGAGCGGTGTTCGCAGGGCGATGCCGTTGTTGCCCGCCTCCGGCAGCTGGAACTCAATGCGGATCGTACCGTTCTCAAACTCTTCCTTGGAAAGCAGGTCGCCCCCCTGGCCGGGCTTGCAGACAACTGCGCCGTCTTTCACCTCGTAGCTGTCGACGGCGCCCTGCCAGGAGGAGAGATCCTTGCCGTTGACGAGCTCTTCGAAGCCATCGGCATCCCGCGAGGCGAGCCAGGCGTTGGCCTCCTCAACTCCGATCTCCCGCACAAACACGTTCTTCCAGCGGACCTCGCTGCCGTGGGTCTGCAGCTGGATCGGACCGGCGGGGAAGGCTGGATCGGGAAAGAAACCGTTGGGCAGCGGGTCGGGCTTCTGCGAACGGGTGTAGTAGTTTTCAAGCGGAGCATCGTCGACCACAACCTCGCCGTTGAGCTCCACGGTCACCCGCTCGCCGATCATGGTCAGGTGCACCGTGTTCCACTCGCCGAGCGGCCGGTCCATCTTTTTGAGAGGAAACTTGCCGTCGCCGGCGTTGTTCCAGAGGCCGCCCGAGCCTTTGTCGGCCCCGTGCTGAAAGGCCTGTTCGTTGGTCGGGTCCCAGATCTGCACCTGGGGAATGCCCCGCAGGTAGATGCCGCTGTCGCCCTTGGGGAGAATCTTGTAGTCGACGAACAGCTCAAAGTCGCGATAGTCGCGATCTGTGGTGGCATAAAGGCCGTTGCCGTCGTTGACCAGCTCGCCATCCTCAACCCACCAGTGGGCCTCAAGGTGGTCTTTGGAGTCGCCGCCCCCCTTGATGCTCCGCTCCTTATAGGCCGCCCGCTCATCCGCCGACATCTTCTCAAGATCACGAGGGTCCCGCGTGCCCCAGCCATAGAAGCCGGAGAGGTCCTTGCCGTTGAACAGCGGCGTGAAGCCCTCGGGCGGCACGTTGTCTTCAGCCTGAAGCGGCATTCCCACCAGACACGCCACCAAAGCAGCCGCGCACGTCACACGTCGAAGCATTTCTCACCCCCAACATCCAAAAAACTCGTGACCCTGATCGCTCGGTGCTGGCAGCATACCGCCGAGGCAGACAAGGATACAGAGCCCCCACGCTCTCCTTCACCAAGCGGGGTGTTGGAAGACCGCGCGCGGATGGTCCGGCTCGGCAGGCGGCAAAAGTCTCGTCGCAGGGCCAGGATAGGCCCAAACGCTCCTCGAGCGTTCGCCGACCCGCCGAGCCTCCACTTCTTTGTCAGAGAAGGGGTGGAAGACCGCGCGCGGATGGTCCGGCTCGGCAGGCG
>CALCGM010000677.1 GCA_937900985.1 uncultured Planctomycetaceae bacterium
ACGAGGTCTGCAGGTCTTTATTGCCGATGCGAACGATGGCCAGGATCGAGCCACGCCGGTCGGCTTCGACAACCGGGTCAACCCCAGGGTCGAGCCGGGTGCTGACGAGCGTTTCCACGCCGGCAACGGCAAGCTCCTGGTACTCAGCGTCTGGCAGGTAGACCACCTTGGTCACGAAGTTGCCACGGAGCACCTGCGAGAAGTCCTCGTCGGTGAGCACGAACGGCACCGCATTGTGGGCCAGGTAGGCTGAGGTGCGGGGTGTCTCCGGACCGACTTCGATTGTCGGATAGAGCTCCGTTCCCTCGTAGCCAGGGATGCTGGTGAGCTTCAGGCGATAGATCGCCCCTTGGGTGAAGTCGTAGCGTCCGGGCGTGACCAGCGGATCGGAATCAAACCCGCCGGGCACCGTGACGTCCCACTGCACCTGCATGCCTGCCGGCTCAATGAAACTGATCTGAGAGGCTGGGCCCATCATGCCGGCTGGACCGCCAGGGCCGAAGCCAGCCGACTCAAGAGCGGCCTCATACGACACAGGCATGATCACACCGGGGCCAGGGCCATCAACGCCAGGGCCTGGGTGCTGCAGCATGGCAGCCGGTGGCAACACGTTGGTGTGGGGCTCGGCCACCGGCCTCAGGCTTGCCACCCCCTTGAGGGGCGAGTTGGCCGGAATGCGGCAGCCTGTGGCGAGGGCCACGAGCCCGACGAGGGCAGCAGCCTCGAGACTGCGGGTTTGGAATGGGCGGACATGCATCGCGTTTTCTCCGAAGTCCCTCTCGCGGGCGTGAGCTGGTTGTGGCGTCGCATCGGGCTTGGGCCGTCTGCAGCCAGTTCCGTACACTCGGTGGGGTCAAGGGCCGACGGGTGACGGCCTCTGCTGCCATGGAAAAACCGACCATGGCCCACAACAGATAGTCGACGTTTCCCGACCGGTTTCTTTGGAAAAACCCGCACAAACCCTTCCAGCCGACGCCTCCGAGTTGCCCAGTTCGCCCATGCTCCGCCAACTCGCCTTGCTGCTGACGGTGCTCCTGGGGCTGGCGACAGCGGCCCCCTGCTTCGCGACCGAACCTTCGGCCTCCTCAAGCGTGTACGGTCGCTCGGCCAATCCTGCCGCGACAACTCCCGTACCTCCTGTTCCGGCTGCGGCTCCTCAAACGTCAGAGACGACGGCAGCCCCGACAGCGGAAGATCCCGACGCCGGCGGCCGAGCGGACCGAATTGTGACAGCCTGCCTGGCGAGCCTCGTGCGGGAGTCGTCAATCTCGGCCCGCATGCGACAGCGGGTACGGGTGGGCGACCACTCGGTCGTGGGCTCCGGCCGCTATCTGCAGGCGGGCCTTGGGGAAGAGCAGCGTTTTCGCTTTGAGTCGAACCTCGCGGCCGACACCCGCAGCCAGCCCCCCGCGCTTGGGAGCTTCTTCACCGTTGAAACAGTCGAAGTCTGCGACGGCGTGAACTTTTGGACCTACCGACGCTGGGGCGAACATCCGCCGGAAGTGCATCGCGTCGACGTGGCCCGCGTGCGGCAGCGGGTGGAGAAGATCACCCACGTCGACGGCCCGGATGCCCCGGCAATCACGCAGCACATCGGCGGCGTGCAGAGGATCATCGCCTGGCTGCGAGAATGGTTTTTCTTCGATCGGGCAGAGTCGGCTGAGATCGATGGGGTGCCCGTCTGGCTTGTCGACGGCCACTGGCATCCCCAGCAGGCGGCCCGCATCTTTCCCGAGATTGCCGAACGCATCGACGCCGAAGGGGCCGTGCCACCGGAGGGACTTCCCGACGGTGTGCCCTGGAGCGTTCGGCTGTCGATCGGCAAAGGGGCCCTGTTTCCGTTTCGCATCGAATACTTTGCCGTGCCCGGCGAGCGACCGGTCGCCGACCCTCGCGTGGTGACGGTGGGAGTGTTTGAGCTCTACGACGTCCAGCTCGGCGGGCCGGTTGATCAAACCGAGTTCATCTACTCACCCGCCACCGACACCGTCATCGACACCACCGACGGCCACCTCGGCAACATCTTCGGCCCACGGCCATAGCCGCTTCCGGCCGTCCTCAACCAACGAGTGAGCGAAAGCGAGGGAGGAAGACCGCGCGCGGATGGTCCAAGCTCGGCAGGCGGCAAAAGTCTCGTCGCGGGGCCAGGAGAGGCCCAAACGCTCCTCGAGCGTTCGCCGACCCGCCGAGCCTCCACTTCTTTGTCAGTGACGAGAAGGGGGTGGAAGACCGCGCGCGGATGGTCCGGCTCGGCAGGCGGCAAAAGTC
>CALCGM010000678.1 GCA_937900985.1 uncultured Planctomycetaceae bacterium
GCGACTCGCTCAGCTGACCGCTGACCGGATTGAGGGTCGCCACCGCCAGCCGCGTGGCCACATTGCCCAGCTGCACAGCTTCCGCCAGCGGACCTGCATAGTCGAAGCCGTCGGTGGTCTGCCCGCCAGCCATCGCAGCGTCCACCCAGTCATGCCAGTGATTGCGGCCCTCGATCTCTGGCATCGCAAAGCCGGCATACTTCTCCAGTGGATAGAGCGACGGCATGCCCACATGCGGCAGAACCATCGTGCCCTCCTCGCCGATGAAGAGGCTGCCGCCACCGGGAAGATCAACATCGCCCGGCATCTCCGCGAGTGAGTGGGCCGGCTTGATGCCGCCGTCGGTCCAGGTCAGCGGCAGGGTGTCACCAGCGGTCAGCTCTGTCCCAGCAAACTCATAGCGGACCGTCTCGTAGGTCGGCCAGACCTGGTCGTTGATCCCGCTGTTGGTCGCCTGCACGCTCCGCACCGCGCTGATCCCCGTCGCCGTAAACACCGGGTCGAGCACATGACAGCCAAAGTCGCCCAGGGCCCCACCACCAAAATCCTGCCAGTCACGCCAGGTGAAGGGATGGTAGGCCGGGGCGTAGTCTCGCATCGCCGCCGCCCCGATCCAGAGGTTCCAGTCGATGTTTGCCGGCACCTCTGCCGGCGGTGGCGGAGCAAACAGCCGCGTCCGCTGGTTGCCGGTCACGCCGATCCAGGAGTGCACCTCTCGCACCTTGCCGATCACACCATCGCGAACAAGCCGCGTGCCGAGACGGTAGGCCGGATGCGAATGGATCTGGTTGCCCATCTGCGTGGTCACGCCCGCCTTGGCCGCCCAGAGTCGCATCTGCCGGCACTCCCAGACCGTGTGGGCCAGCGGCTTCTGGCAGTAGACATGCTTGCCCAGCTGCATCGCAGCCACGGCCACCGGGGCATGCATGTGGTCGGGCGTATCGACGAGCACCGCATCGAGCGTGTCGCCGAGCGTGGCCAGCATCTCCCGGTAGTCGCGAAAATGCGGCACCCCGGGAAACTTCTCGTCCGCCCGGGCAAACCGGTTCGCATCAATGTCGCAGAAGCCGACGAACTGCACCGACGGATGGGCTCCGACCTGCGAGAGGTCGGAGAAGCCCATTCCGTCAACGCCCACGCAGGCAACCTGCAGCTTGCTGCTGAGGTTTCGAGCCCGCACCACACCCGGCACTGCGGCAACCGCCAGCCCCAGGCCAGCCGACTTCAAGAGTCCGCGACGCGTGATCTCCATGGCATGTCTCCAGGGGCGTGCTGAGGCCACCGCTCAGACGAGCTTCGTCTTGCCAGGAACCGCAAACTGCGGCTCGGGCAGGTCGGCATCCCAGCTGAGATTCTTCGGGAAAAGATCGATCTCGCTCTTCTCGGCCAGGTAGTCGAACGCCACCTTCTGCCCGGTGTAGGCCGCCACGCGGCCGAGCACGGCCACCAGCGAGCTATCGGCCGTCTGGGCCAGCTCGACGATCGGATTGCCGGCCCGGATCGAATCGATCAGGTCTTTGTGCTCCTGCTTGTAGGCGTCGGCAATGCTGCCGCCCATCTCCCAGACGAGCTCTCCCTTCATGTCGTAGATCCGCGAGCCACTGTTGATCGCGCCAATCTCGCAGCGGCCCTTCGAGCCATAGATCACGCTGCCGTTGTCGCCGGTGGTGTCAGGAATCTGCCGACACATAAACGACACGATCTTGTTGCCGGGATACTCGTAGTCAACGACGACGTTGTCCCACATCTCGCTGTCAGCCGGACGGGTGAAGCGGCCGCCCGAGCCGTAGGCGGAGACCGGGTTGGCCCCCATCACCCAGTTAATGGTGTCGATGTTGTGTACCGCCTGCTCGACAATCTGATCACCACTGAGCCAGATGAAGTGCATCCAGTTATTCATCTGATACTCGGCGTCGCTCATCTCCGGCTGCCGTGGGCGATACCAGATGCCGGTCGAGCAGTAGCGGGTGGTTGCCGAGACGATCTCTCCGATCGCCCCCTTGCGGATCTGCTCAATCGCGCCGATGTAGTTGGTCTGCCGGCGATACTGCGTGCCGGTGACGATGCCCGTGCCGTTGGCAGCCGCCATCGCATGGGCCTCGAGGCAGATGCGGTAGCCGGCCGGATCGACGCAGGAGGGCTTCTCGGCAAACACATGCTTGCCAGCCGCCACGGCATCCCGCACATACGCCGGCCGGAAGCCGGGCGAGGTGGTCATGATCACCACGTCGACTTCCGGGTCGTCAAGAATGCGGCGGTAGGCATCGAGGCCTTCGTAGATCTTCGCATCGGGCAGCTCGACCTTGCCTTCATGGGCCCCCTGCATCGCCCGCCGCATCTGATCGGCCTTGGTGGCGTAGAGATCGGCCGCAGCCACGAGCTTGATGTTGTCGTTGATGGAGAGAGAGTCGTTGATCGCGCCCGACCCTCGGCCGCCGCAGCCCACCACCGCCAGCCGCAGCTCGCGGGTCTCTTCGGCCGCTTCCACAGAGGAGTGCACCGCGAGCCCTGCCGCCATGGAGGCGGCCGCGGAGCTGCCGAGAAAGCTGCGGCGGCTCGGCTGGGAAATGGTGGCGTCGTCGGTGCGGTCTGGCTGCGTCATTCGGTCACCTGCTTGCAAAGGAACTGATACAGAGTTGTCAACGTGAAGTGGTGGAATCGCGACTGCTGTCGACGCTCCAGCGGCAGCGGAGACAGCCGCATCTGCTCCCACCCCGTTTTGGCCACCATCATAGCCGGGACGGCAGCCCTATTCATATTCCCACTTGCTCACCCAGCGGTCGCCTGAGGCTTCCTGCATCTCCCGCAGCAGCCGCTTGTAGGTGGCGAGCGTGTCGGCGTGGGCAGGGTCTGCCGCAAGATTCGTTGTTTCAAAGGGATCGCTGGCAATGTGGTAGAGCTCGAACCGCGGCCGCTGGATGTAGCCGCCGACGGTTGTGCGGCCATAGTCGGCATCGAGAGAATGCCGAAACTGCGACTGCCAGCTGCTGGCCACCCAGAGGTCGGAGGCAAAGGGGTAGGGCAGGGGATGGGCGATGTTCCAGATCAGCTTCCACTCGCGATCCCGCACCGCCCGCATCGGGTAGTACATCTGAATCTCGTGAAAGGTGTGGCTGGCGAGCAGCGTCTCGTGGTGCTCAGCCTCAGGCTCACCGAGAATCGGAATCCAGGAACGCCCCTGATACGCGCTGAGCACCTTCGCAGGCCCGCGGTTTTCACCACGGGCATACGGCTTGTCTTTCCAATACTCCGCCGGCTCTTCCCAGACGACCGGCCGGTTGGCGGCGCGGTCGAGTCCGCCGGCAAAATCGACCAGTGACGGCGTGATGTCGATGTGGCTCACGAGGGCGTCGTGCACCACACCCCGCTTCGCCTGATACGGATTCCGCACAATCAACGGCACCCGTAGGCCGGGCTCATACACCGTCGTCTTCCCGCCCGAAAAGGCCATGCCATGGTCGCTGGTAAACACGATCAGCGTCTTCTCGTAGAGGCCAGCCTCCTTGAGAATCGCCACCAGCCGGGCCAGCCCCTGGTCGATCCGGGCGGACGACTGGTAGTACTGCGCAAGTTCGCTGCGGGTCTCGGGCGTGTCGGGGAGCCACGGCGGCACCGGCACGTCGGCGGGATCAAAAAACACCTCCTCGACGCCCGGATAGCTTCCGCGGTTGGGCTTGTTGCCAAAGAGGTCTGGCTTCAGGTCGAGGTCGCTGGTCTTGTCGACGCCACCACCGCGGTGCGGGTCGCTGGTGGCGAAGTAGAGGAAGAAGGGCCGCTCGTCGTCGGCGGTCAGAAACGCCTCGCTCGCCTCCGCCATGGCCACGGCATTACGGGTGTTGCCGGGAATCGACTCGTCGAAGTGAAACACCTCCTCGGGAGCGACGTGATACTTGCCAATCCGCGCGGTGCGGTAGCCGGAGCGGGCCAGGGCTCGTGGCAACGAGAGGCCAACGAGGTCATACCAGGCGGCAAACTTGTGGAAGTCGTGCTGATGGCCGTACTGGCCCGTGGCATGGTTGTGCAGGCCGGAGAGCAGCACAGAGCGGCTTGCCGAGCAGCTCGCCGTCGTGGCGTAGGCATGCGTGAAGAGCGTGCCATCGGCGGCGAGGGCGTCGGCAGCCGGACTGACAGCGACAGCATCACCGTAGCAGCCGAGCGTGGGGCTCTCATCATCGGTGACAAAAAACACGATGTTGCGTTCGGCAGCGATCGCCGACGTGCTGCCGACCATCAACATCCAGGCCGCCACAATCAGCCGCACCCGACGAACAGAACCCCCCAGCTCTCGCACAGGCCACCCCCTTTGCTTGAATCGACTCACCCGATGGCCGGTATCGTACCACCGTGGCAAGGCGAGGGGCGGCCCCGGGGCGTCAGGGGAATGGTGGCAGCGGAGTGACCAGCCCGTCGGAGGCGGATGCGGGTGGAAGCGCTTCAAAACCAGGAAGCGGCTGCCCGTCGAAGGGCTTGTCGGCTGGGAGCGGCACCACTTCCTCCGTCGGCAGCGTCTCTTCCCACAGCCATTCCTCCTCGGCTGGCTGCACGAGCACCGACGACATCTCAGGCTCGCAGTTGCACGGCGGGAGCGTCTTCACACCCGCATCGTCGCCGGAGAGCTCGCCGCGTTGGCCAGCGACCATCTCACGACGCTCAGGCGGCGGCATCTCGCGGACGCTGCCCGCCATCCCTTGGCACGGCTCGCATCCCTGACAGTCGCCTCCGGCACACGCATCACACGCCTCCAGAGCCTGCCGCGCTGCTGTGCGAATCCGCTCGCTCCGCTCCACGAAGCACCCGTTTTCATCACGGCCAAACGCGAGTTCCGTCAGCTTAGCCCTGATCTCCGGTGTGCAGCAGTTGCCGTGTCGCTTGCTGCATTCCTCGGGCTCCACGGTGCTCGGATCGACGCACTCCTCTTTCTTGCCTGGCATCATGCCGTGAAGTTTTTCAAGAAACTTGTGCTTGTGCTCCGGCGGAGGCGCCTTGCCAAAGATCACATCGATACAGTTGCAGACCGCCTTGTGGCACTTGTCTTTGGCAAGCGCGCAGGCTTCGTGCAGGCCGAGCGCTTTTCGCATCGCCTTCTTCTGGTCGTCTGACATGCAGTTGCCGGCCGTCTGCAGCACCGCCTTGACCGCCTCGTAACGCACCGGCTCGTCTGGGTCTCCCATCGCCGCAACCAACGCCGCGGCGACTTCCGGCCGCTCCGGCACACACCCCAGGCCGGCCAGATATTTCAGCGCAGCCTTCTTTTTATGAATCTTGTGCTTGGCAGCCTTGGCTTTGGCGGCAGCTTTGATTGCCGGGTCTGATGAGTTGAGAGGCGCCTCGAAGCCGAAACCGCTCAAGAAGCCACCGGAGGAACTGCTGGTCGACTGCCCCCGCGCCTCTGCGCACAACGCGATCGCCAACGCGACAGCGAAGCCACTCCACACCGTACGCTGCCACCACGCCGACAAGGCAATCGTCCTCGCGACTCGTGCGTTACACCGCAGACAGACCTCGGAGCACCCACAGGGCAGGAACCGCGCAGCCAGCACATCCCCCTGACACCGAGCTTTCCTCCTTCGTCATCGGAGAATGGTCGTGCGAGACTTGCCGGAGGTATCGGTGGTAGCGATTGCGGCTCCACCGCCAGCCAGGCAGGCTGGGAAGACTGGAGGGTCGGCTGCCGCTTGCCACCCTCCGCATGCGGGCTAAGGCGGCGGAATCGCCACCCGCAGCGTGGGCGGGGGAGCCCCGGGCGATGTGGGACCGACGGCATCCCGCTGAATCGCCCGTCGGTCTGTAACCGTCAGCATCACGTCCGACGCCACCTGCTCGTCGATCATCTCCACCGTAAACTCGTGCCGCACGCGTCCGGTGTCGGGAACCACGATATGTACGGCCTTTGTGCAGCCTCGCGGAACCGCGACCTTCAGGGTGGGGAGTTTGTCGGCCAAATCCCGTGGATGCTCCTCGATCACGGTCAGCACCAGCTCCGATGCAGACGTCAGCGGCGCCACGCGAGCGGTCACCTTCGACTCAGGAAACGACGAGAGTTCCAGGGTGCGTTCCACCCCCGGAGCAAGCGAGGCCACCGGAACCGATACCTCGGCGACCGCTTCTTCAAACCGCAGCCAGCCGCGAATCTCTGCCGTGGTGGCCGCGGCAGGCCAATCGCGGGCCACAAGATCGACCACAGGAACTGGTCGACCAGGCTGAAACGAAAGGTCTGTGAAAACGTAGGGCAGGCCCACCGGCCCCGCTGGCCCCATCGGCTGCAGATCGACCCACATCTCGACGGGCCGTGGTGAAAAACCGTCGGCCGTGCCATTTTGCACCGAGAGCGGAAACCGCACGGCGGCTCCACTGCGATGGGCGAGGTGCGCCCCAAGAAACCACCGCCGGTCAGGCGAGACCGGATCGGGGAGATCGACCGCCGCATCCCGCAGGCCCTGCTCGGTGCCGCCGTCATACCGTCGAAACTCCAGGCCTCGGCCCTGCCCGGTCACAAACAGTTCGATGGTCTCACCGCCAGCAACCGACACCCGTCGCGGCTGGCCGCCCCCGGGCGACTCAAGCGCCACATCGTAGGTCTGAACGCTGCCGAAGATCGGGGTAGGCAGCACCACGGTCTGGTTGAGCTGGGCCTCGGCAGGCTCCTGATCGCCCCCCGCCCGCACACGCCACCGCTGCACCTCCAACGAGGTTCGCAGAGCGGCGGTCAGACCTTGGGCATCGGTGGC
>CALCGM010000679.1 GCA_937900985.1 uncultured Planctomycetaceae bacterium
GCCTGGTGCGATTGCGAGTGTGTCGAAGCAGCAGGGTGGAAGTCCCTGTCAGGGCCGGACTTGGGTCCTGTAACTGCACGAAACTGCGTTCCCGCGAGGGGAGGTGGAGAGCATCGGAAAGTGAATGACCAGTCCGTAGGCGTACGAACTCGATTCGGCCTGTCGTCGTGGCGAGCCTGCCAGGTAGTGGTGAAGCCCAAGTGACGTCAAGCGTAGCCCTGCTCAGTGGGTGGTCCGGCGTAGACGTCGGTCCGACGGTAAGCCCGGATGCCGAAAACCAAGTCAGGCACCGGGACGACGGGGGGTGGTTGGAGACAGAATGGTCAGAAGATTCGGCACATGAAGCGATGAGACCTGTTGGGGACCAGACGAGGCCCGGCAGGAGTCAGAGGAGCCGTACGAGCGATGAAGCCGGGTAATGCCGGTCGAGCAAAGGGCTCCAGGAAGATGGATGTGGTATGGCCAAGCGATCGGAAGATCAATCGACGACAATGCCCAACGGGACCTCCCTTGGAGCTAAGCAAGCCGAAGAGATCCGCGACCATTGGCCGTGGGTCGAACCGAGCGTTTGGACCAGACGCATGTTGACGGCTCTCGAACAGGGAGTGAAAGGAGGCTGACAAACGCCTTCTTTGTCGAACATGGGCTGTTCAGTCTGGTAGCCGCCCGTGCCTCGGCCGTTCAATCCTCGCAGAGGTGAACCATCAACCGGAGAGCCGTGTGCGGGAGATCCGCCAGCACGGTTCGGAGGGAGGGGGGCCCGAACCCAATCGGGCCTCCCTACCCCTATCGGCCGGTCAGAAACCTTGGCTTTCTGACTGGTCGCCTTAGGCTGCGAAGGCCAGGATGGCTTCGCAGGCGTGAAGCGAGTCCGCAAGCGGGACGGGTCTTCGGGTGCCGCAGGCACCTCGGCTGTGCCGAGGCCGCTTCGCGGCCCGAGGACCCGTCCCGTTCACACCGCCTCTTTTGTCGCCTGCCGAGCCGGACTCTCTGCGGGCGGTCGCTCTCACCTTTGCCCGTCGATCGTGGGTACGTGCACGGGGCCGCGGAGACGGGAGATGGCGACGGGGCCGAAGTGGCGGGAGTCGCGGCTGGCGGCGGGATGGTCGCCGAGGAGAAAGACGTGGCCCGCGGGCACGCTCCAGCGGTGGCTGCCGTTGGGAGCTGGCAGCAGGTGGCGGGCTCGCCAGATGGTGGCGCTGCGGAGAGTGACGCGCTGGCCTTCGGCGGCGGTGCTCGCAGGCATGCCGAGAGCGAGCGGCGGGGCCTGCGTTCGTGTTGGGAGGGGCTTCGCATCTGCGATCAGCGACCACGATGCCGGAGGAGACCAGGGAATCGGTGAAGAGGGAAGTGTGCCGCCGTGTGCGGCTGGAGCGAGCGGCCAGGCCGCCACGACGAACCGTTCGGCCAGCCGGCCGGCGATCGCCGCATAGCGGCCGGGGTGGGGCAGGGTGAGCCGTGCTGCCTGCGGTCCGACGCGGACGAACACCTCCGCGGGCAGTTCATGCTCGCCGCCGCGATGGTCGAGCACCGCCGCGATGCCCACCGCAAACACAGGCTCCAGCCGGCGGCGTTCGGCGGGATCAGCCTCGAGGCTGTCGTAGATCGGCCCGGGCACGAGCCGGCGTGGATCGTCGTTCGCCTTGGAGAGATCAACCACCAGGTGCTGGTATGCCTGCCACGAAATGCCATCGCGAACGCTGCTGCTCCAGCGGCCTCCGCTGACTCGTGCCGCCGTCTGAGCGAGATGCTCGGGCGAGGGCAGCAGCCGCCTGCCATCGATCACGAGGTCGCCATCATCGATCGCGAGCTCTTCGCCCGGCAGGCCGGAGATGCGTTTGATCACCGGCGTTCCATCGGGCATCAGCACCAGCCACCGCTCGTGTCGCTGTGGAGTCTGCCAGGGAGCAGGCCAGCCGCTCACCTCCACCAGATCGCCATCGGCGAGCTCTGGGAGCATCGATCGGCCGACGACGACGAACTGTTGTGGCGTGGTCGCCCATGACGTCGCCAGGGCAGCACCTGCCGCGGCCACGGCAAGCCAGAGGATGCTGCGGCGTGATGGCATCATGCTCACAGTTGCACGCCTCACTCCAGCAACAGCAGAGCGAGCACAACCTTTGAACGCTCACGCCTGCGGCCGCACACTCCCAGACGACTGCTACGCCAGCCCGGTCAGCGGGCCCTCGCCGCAGTAGTCGGGATTGCCAAATCGCTCAAGGCTTGTGTGGCCCATCGCGTGGGCGATGGAGAGCAGCAGCCGGTTGTGGTTGACCCCTTCGCATCGGACCGCCCGGCCCGTCTGGAAGCCGAGGCCACCGCCAAGGAACACCCATGGAATGTTGTTGTGGGTGTGGGAGTTGCCTTCGCCAAGCTCGTTGGTCCAGACGATCGTCGTGTTGTCGAGCATCGAGCCTTCACCGCCAGGCTCGGGCGTTTCGGCGAGCCGCTGGGCGAGGTAGGCGATCTCACCGGCATACCAGGCGTTGATCTTGGTGAGCTTCTCTTGCGCGTCGTCGTTGCTGTTGGGCTCATGCGAGAGATCGTGCTGCCCTTCGCTGATGTCGAGCCAGCGGAAGCGGGGCTGGCCCACGGAGTTGGTGTATTGCAGCGTGGCCACGCGGGTGAAATCAGCGGCCAGGCTCGCGACCAGCAGCTCGATCTGCATGCGGCTGATCCGCGGCATCTCGTCGTTTTCATCGAGCACATCCTGCTCAAGCACGGGCACCTCGTGAGGAATCGTCTCGCGGGGCGTGGCCAGCTCCTTTTCAAACTCTCGCACCAGCTGCGTGTGTTCCTCGAGAATCCGGCGATCTTCTGCAGGCAGCCGGGCGGCGACGGTGGCCAGGTCTTCGCGGAGGTCGTCGAGCACGCTCTGCATGTTATCCCGGTCCTTCACCTGGCCGTAGAGCTTGGCGTACATCTGGTAGGGATCGTCGATCGGGGCCACCGGCTTGTTGGGGCCGCTATACACCATCCGCGTCCAGGTGTCGGCCCGGTCGGGCACGAGCACGCCAAACTCGAGCGATCCGAAGCGGGTGGCCGTGGCCGGATTGGCCTGAAGGAAGTTTCTCAGTTCCTGGTCGATCGAGCGGCCGCTGGCCCAGCCAGCCGGCGTGTCGCTGCCGCCCTGAATGTTGCCGGGGAAGAGCTCAATCCCCGTCAGCAGACAGCCGATGCCCCGCATATGGCCATCGCCGTCGCCCGCGATCCGGTTGTGGACGCCCTCAACGGTCAGCAGCTGATCGCGAAAGGGAGCAAACGGCTCAAGGATGGCCGGCAGGGCGGCATCACCAAACGGCCCCGGCTCGGTCGGCCAGAAGTTTTTCTTGACCACGCCGTCGGGGCTGAACACCACCACCAGCCGCTTCCGCGGGCCTGTGCTGGCTGCCGCACGGGCAAAACTGGGAAGATTGCCCAAAAACGGAAGCACGGCGGAGCTGACACCGAGTCGCTTGAGCAGGCTGCGTCGTGAAATCATGGTGTTTCTCCCAGGGTGGCAACGCGGTTGGACTGCGTGGCGGCAGGCCGGGCAATCACTCTCATAATATCGACCACGAGCCGCCGGATGTCATAGCCGTTCTCGGCAAACTGCTGCTGAAGCGTCGGCAGCGTGGCGTCGCCCCAGGCCCGCACCGGCTGCTTGGCAAGGGCGTGGAAGAGGTCCTGCACGAAGGCCTCCTGGCAGTCTTGGCTGGTCGCCAGAAACGCCGCCAGTTCACGGCCGCCGTTGAACGCCACGGTCTCTCCCTCACGGGGCACATACGAGCCGCTGGCGTCGATCGGCTGCGGCCTGTCGCCAGCGAGTTCTTCGCTGCGGAATCGGCCGACGGCATCGAAGGCCTCAAGTGAGAAGCCCAGCTCGTTGATCATCGCATGACAGCTCTGGCAGCCCACCGGCGCCGTCTGGAGCGACACGCGTTCTCGCGTGGTCAGCCCAGGATGCAGGTCCGCCGCCAGCGGCGTGACGGCCTCGGGTGGCGGCTTGAGCACGTTGCCCAGCAGGTTGCGGGTGAGAAACACACCGCGGTGGATCGGCGAGGTGTCGTCGGTGTAGGCCCGCAGGCTCAGCAGGTAGGGGTGCGTGAGCATGCCAGCCCGCTGGCCCTCATCGAGCACCACCGGACGGTAGCCGCGGGTGCGAGGCACCTCGACCCCGAAAAACACCCCCAGCGGATGGTCGAGGTAGATCCGCGTATCGGTCAGCAGGGTGCGGAAGTCGGCACTGCGGCCCGAGGTTGCGTCATCGAGAAGGGCATCAAGCTGCAGGTGCAGGCTGGTCCGCATGCTGGCAGCCACGCGGGGCGTGAACTGGGGAAACTGCGACGGATCCTTTAAGAGCTCCGGCGGCTGATCGACACCGAGCCAGTCGACGAGGAAGGCGTGGAGCTTGGCCCGGCTGCGGCGATCGCGGAGCATCCGCTCGGCCTGGGCGGTGATCTCGCCATCGCTGGCAAGCTGCCCATTGGCGGCAGCCTTGCGGAGCGGCTCATCCGGTACGGAGTCCCACAGTCCAAACGAGAGCCGTGCAGCGGTGTCGGAGGCATCGCCCTGAACCGCTTCATTGGGGAGTGAGCGAAACAGGAAGCGGGGCGAGGTGAGCGTCAAATAGACCGATCGAGTGACCGCGGCATCGAGGTCGGCCGCCTCGGCGAACGGCTGCGTGACCACCCGCTGCCGCAGTTCGTCGGAAAGCGGACGCCGAAAAGCCCGCTCGGCAAGCGTGGCCACAAACGCCTGCAGCTTCTCGCTCCGCTGTGGATCATCGCGCTTGCAGCCCGCCAGTCGATCGATCCGCTCAAGGACCTGCCCGGCTGTCTCCAGTGCCACCTGGCTCGTCGCGTCGAACCACTCCTTGGAGATGCTTGTGCCCCGTTCGTAGCCGATGCTGCGGTCATCCGGCGGAAACGGCGTGGTGGCCACAAACACCGGCTGGCTCTGCAGCGGGAGCAGGCAGTGCTCCGGCACCGTCTCCTCCACGCCATGCGGCGGCTTCCAGGCCAGCTCGATCGACGCCGGCGTGGGCACCTCGCGGTCTTTGTTGTCGACGCCCTGGTTGGCCTTGGAAAACTCAAGCCTCAGTGGATAACTCCTGCCGCCCAGCAGAAAAATCCTGCCGCGATACTCGGTATCGCTGCCGCTCTTCACATACGCATCAATCAGCGGCGGGTCTTCCCAGCCACTATTGACGTTGAGCTTCGCGGAGTGCTCCGTGCGGACGATAAACTCATACTCGCCCGTCTCAAACGGCACGATCGAGCCCACCCAGCGAATCGCAAACCGACCGGGCTCAAACCGCTCCGGATCGGGCCCCTCGAGCCCAAAGTCGAAGCTGATCGTCGGGTCGAGGCGTTCAAAGACCAGCCTGCGTCGGTCGTGGTTGCGACCCTGGTAGTACGACGCCTGCAGGCCTCGATCGTTCGTCAGGTTCCAGCTGGGAGCCTCGAAACTGCCGAGGAGATCGGCGAGCACCTCGCGATGCTGCCGCACGGTCAGCCGTGAGAGGTCTTCACGGGCAGGCCGCAGCCGATCCTGCGCGATCGGTGAATAAAACGCTCCGTGAATGTAGGCCGCGACGGCCCGGGCATCCTCCCCCACCACCGCCTCCGGATCCTCCTCGGGCATCGTGTCGCTGATGTAGCTCGTCAGCTGCGACACCGAGCGATCCCCAACGAGGGGCGGCAGGTCGCCTCCCTGTCCTCCGTCGCCGTGGCAGCTCTGGCAGTGTTCGCGGTAGATCGCCTCGCCGTCTGGAGCGGCAGACGCTGCAGCGGACAGCAAGATCGCGACCACGGTAGCTGTGAGGAGGGAGCCTCCGGCAGAGTGATGTCGGGTCATGGTGCTGCCTTAGGCTGGCGGGAATCTCACAATTATAGCCCCCGGGAATGGGGCTGGCCCACGGGTGGGGTCGCTCGGGTTGAGCCCGGGCCGATGAGCCGAGCGTTCGGGGTCGCTCGGGGTGAGCCCAGGCCG
>CALCGM010000680.1 GCA_937900985.1 uncultured Planctomycetaceae bacterium
GCCGGTCGAGCCGCTGCTCGCCTGGCCGTCGGGGGCCCTCGTCCACTTTGCCGTCAGCAACAGCGACGTCTTCATGACGACCCGGCTGGCAGGAGCCGCCACAAACTTTCTGCCGTTCAACAAGGGCGACCGCGGGGCCGCGGGCAATCCCGTGAACCCTAGCGGCGGCCATCGCACGGCCTATCTCTGGGAGGAGATCTGGCAACAGGACAGCTGGCTGGAAATCCTCGGCAAGTACCTGGTGGCCGAGAAGGACGACAAGCGGCAGCTGAAGACCTACGTCTTCCCCCGCTACCATCAGCTCGACTCCACCCGCAGGCTGCAAGACGCGGTGCTGGCCGATGGCCCTGGGAAGAAGTATCTCATCCAGCACTCGGCCGGCAGCGGCAAAACCAAAACGATTGCCTGGACGGCCCACTTCTTTGCCGACCTCCACGACGCCAGCCACAAGAAGCTGTTTGACACGGTGCTGGTTGTCTCCGACCGCAACGTGATCGACGGGCAACTGCAAGATGCCCTCTTCGACTTCGAGCGAACCACCGGCGTGGTGGCCAAGGTCACCGGCGAAGGAGGCAGTAAGAGCAGTGAACTCGCCGAGGCGCTCTCGGGCGACAAGAAGATTGTCGTCTGCACGATCCAGACCTTCCCGTTTGCATTGAAGGCCGTCCGCGAACTGGCTGCCACGAAGGGCAAGACGTTTGCTGTGATCGCGGACGAAGCCCACAGTTCGCAGGCGGGCGAGGCTGCCGCCAAGCTCAAGGCGGTACTCTCGGCCGAGGAACTCGCGGAGATTGCCGACGGCGGTGAAGTGAGCATGGACGACGTGCTGGCTGCCCAGATGGCCTCTCGGGCCAAAGACACCGGCATCACGTTCGTCGCCTTCACGGCCACGCCGAAGACCAAGACGATGGAACTCTTCGGCAGCCGGCCCGACCCCAGCCGGCCGGCGGGCAAAGACAACGCTCCGGCCCCGTTTCACGTCTATTCGATGCGGCAGGCGATCGAGGAGGGCTTCATCCTCGATGTGCTCAAAAACTACACGCCTTACAAGCTCGCCTTCAAGCTGGCCCACGGCGGCAAGGAGCTCGACGACAAAGAGGTCGAGCGGTCGGCCGCACTGAAAAAACTGATGGGCTGGGTGCGGCTGCATCCCTACAACATCGCCCAGAAGGTCGAGATTGTGGTCGAGCACTTCCGCGACCGGGTGTCGCCGCTGCTCGGCGGCAAGGCCAAGGCAATGGTCGTGGTCTCCAGCCGCCAGGAGGCGGTCCGCTGGAAACTGGCGATCGACAAGTACATCACCAGCAAGCAATACCCGCTGCGAACGCTGGTGGCCTTTTCGGGCGAGGTCCGTGACCCAGAATCTGGCCCCGACCCGTTCACCGAAAACAGTCCTGCCCTCAACCCGACGCTCAAGGGCCGGGACATGCGAGAGGCGTTCAAGACCGACGAGTTTCAGATTCTGCTGGTCGCCAACAAGTTCCAGACGGGCTTCGACCAGCCGCTGCTGTGCGCGATGTATGTCGACAAGCGGCTGGCCGGCATCCAGGCGGTGCAAACCCTGTCACGGCTCAATCGCTGCTACCCCGGCAAAGACACGACCTACGTGCTCGACTTCGTCAACGACACGCAGGAAGTGCTCGACGCCTTCAAGACCTACTACGAGACCGCCGAACTCGCCGACGTCACCGACCCCAACGTGGTCTTCAATCTGAAGGCCAAACTCGACGGCTCAGGCCACTACGACGACTTCGAGGTCGATCGGGTGGTGGCCGTCGAGATGAAGGCCACTGCCAAGCAGAGCGATCTGGTGGCTGCCCTGGAGCCGGTCGTCGATCGTCTGCACCGCCGCTACAAGACCGCCCAGGAATCGCTCCGAACCGCTCGCGAAACCGAAAACAGCCCGGCCGAGGAGGCCGCCAAGGGTGAGCTCGAAGCGCTCCTGCTGTTTCAGCGGGACATTGGCACCTATGTGCGGCTCTACACCTACCTGTCGCAGATTTTCGACTACGGCAGCACAGAGGTGGAGAAGCGGGCGATCTTCTTCAAGCACCTGCAGCGGCTGCTGGAGTTTGGCCGCGAGCGGGAGGGTGTTGATCTGTCGAAGATCGTGCTGACCCACCACACGCTGAAGAACCAGGGCCAGCGAAACCTGCCGCTGGGCGATGGTGAGAACCCGCAGTTAGAGCCGCTCTCTGAGGCCGGCGGAGGCGGCTTGCACGACAAACAGAAGGCGCTGCTGAGTGAAATCGTCGAACGGGTGAACGACCTATTTGACGGAGACCTGACTGATGGCGACCAGTTGGTCTACGTGAATGACGTGATCAAGGGGAAGATGTTGGAGTCGAAAAAACTCCGACAGCAGGCTGCCAACAATACGAAGGAACAGTTCGCCAACTCCCCTGATCTCAATGACGCACTGCTCGATGCGATCATGGCCGCGCTTGATGCCCACACAACGATGAGTGCGCAGGCTTTGGAGTCACAGAACATCCGCGATGGACTCAAAGCGATCCTCCTGGGGCCGGCAGGGCTCTACGAGGCGTTGAGACAGCCTGCGGCGTGAAAAGGACCGAGCCATGCCACTCTTCGAGCTGACGCACGATTCCTTTCGACCAATTTCGGAAGCCTCTTTCACGGAGATGCAAATCCGCGAGAGGGCTGACCTTCAGCGACTGCTGCGGACGCAGATCGATGTCCTCGACGAAAGCCTCTACGTGCTCGCCGAGGAGTTCGGCGATTGGGAAGACAGTAGCCGCCGAATTGACCTGCTGGCGGTCGACAGTGACGCCAATCTCGTAGTTATCGAGCTCAAACGAACTCATGACGGCGGCCACATGGAACTGCAGGCGATTCGTTATGCCAGCATGGTCTCTGCGATGACCTTCGAGCGGGCTGTCGATGTCCACGGGAAGTTTCTCGCCCAAATCGGCGAGCCAGAGGACGAAGCGGAATCCCGGCTGTTGGAGTTCCTGGGCTGGGATGCCCCCAATGAAGACTCCTTCGGAAGCGATGTCAGAATCGTTCTGGTCTCCGAGAACTTCGGCAAGGAGCTGACAACGGCCGTCCTGTGGCTGCGAGACCGGGACATCGACATCCGATGCATTCGCCTTCGGCCCTATCGAGACGGCACCACAACGATGGTGGATGTGCAGCAAATTATTCCGCTGCCCGAGGCTCAAGACTACACCGTTCGGCTACGCGAGAAAGAGCAGGAAGAGCGAGTCGTCCGCCGCCGCCGAAGGCCGCCAGACAACCGAGAGTTCTGCGAAGACTACTGGACTGGCGTTCTGAAACTGCTCCTTCCAGCTGGCATCGTTGAGACCGAGCAAGAGCCGATGAAGAAGCAGGATATGCGGTTCAAGGTTGGCTGGCCCGACTTCCACTTGAAGGCATTCTTTAGCCGGGCCAAGCCGATCGGCGGCGTTTGGCTGGACTGCAGAGGGGCGGATGGCATTGCTCACTACGAAGCCTTACTCGAGCATCGCGACGAGATCGAGGCAACATTTGGTGAGGCTCTCACGTGGACGGTGCAGTCGGATCGGAATCAAGGTTCACTCTCGCTCCGCTTTGCCTCGTTTGACTCGAACGACCGAACGGACTGGGAGAGGCAGCATCGCTTGATCGCGGACAGGCTTATCGCCCTTTATCGGGCGGTACAGCCGTTCATCGAGTCGCTGGCAGCAAGCGGCACTGGCCGATAGATGACTTGCATGGCTTCTCAATGCCTTGAGGAGTCGTCGGAAGCGGCATTTCTACTTCGCGGATCACCCGCTATCCAAAAACTTGGTGATCGCCGACAGAGGATTGGTCAGTTGCTGTTGAGCCCAAACTCCCTGGTCTTGAGCACATCCTTCCAGTGGCATTCTCTGGCCACCACCACATCCTCGCCAGCATCAACATCGCAGACCTCAAGAATTGAGTATGTGAAATACTCGGCGTGCTGCCGCCCCTCAGCCAACAGCAGACTCTTGAGCTCGACGTTGCCTCCATGGCCGGTGGCGGCATAACTGCACCATCGCCCCCAGAAACCATCGCCGCCGCTCGCGCTGCCGACATAGTGACAGCCGGTTGCCCCGTCGGTGATCACATAAACGCCGCCGACACTGCTCAACGCGGCTTTCCAAGACGGCTGGCTCTGCCGCACGATCGCCTGTAGCTGGCCATGGCTCACCAACACTGACTTGTATCCGGGAAAGTCCCGAATCGACATCCGTTGCTCAAGAATTGCGGCCACGCTGAGGAGGTCTGCGTGCTTGCGACCAATGAGATAGGACGCTCGAAATGTCTTCTCAAAGTGGATGATGGCACGGCCAGTGAGGTGCTCAAGCCCGGCAACTTCCCGGGTCGCATATGTGTAGCCTTCCGGGTATCCAGGCCGGCCATCCTCGCGGCCGAGCACGTCGAAGACACCTGCAAACAGCCATCGAGACGAACCTAGGTGGATCAGCGACACAATCTGCTCGCACTCGAAGTTCTTCTGGTTCTGTTCCCCCTGCCACTGCTCAAACGTGCCCGCGAAAAACGCATCCAGCGGCGACGAGCCGACACCGGTCGCGCAGTGGAGTTTCCAGTCGCGGAGTTCGACACCGGCGAGGGCGATCAGGTTGAGGAGGGGGATCATCGGGCCACTGCGTTCCGCGAAAACGTGGTCAACTCGGACTACGTCGTCTGCACTTTTGGCACTTTGGCTCGGACGGCCTCGCCCGTCGCCGGCTGCCAGTGACTTCGCTGGACGATCTCCTGACACACGTCTTCGAAGAGCCTGGCAAACTGAGGCGTGTACTTTGCCGAGAACGACGCTGGCGTATTGGGAGTGTCGACGTCGGTGGCCTCAGCAATCTTGGTCGCGTTGGGGATGATGGTCCGAAACGGCTTCGGCAGCCGATCGAGACTCGGTTCCTGCCGTTCGGCAGCGGCCACCATGGCTTTATGCATGCTGTTTTGTTGGCGGTACAGCGTCCAGAGAGTGCCCAGGCCACTCACTGCATACCCGAGCGTGGACAGCCGGCTCATCAAGTACTTCGACCCTCTCACCGACAGCCGATCCGGCACGGTCGGGATAATGAACGAGTCCGCGATGGAAAGCAGAAACTTGACCTGCTGGGCAAGGCTCGGCGGACAGTCGACCAGCACAAAGTCAAACGTGGATCGCATCCAGGCCTGCATCTGCCGTCGTCGCCTGCCCCAGATCCGTTGAAACTCCTCGGTCGTTTTGAAGCCCTTTTTCGCCTTCGCGACGTTCGTCTGGATGTCATCGATCCGAATCGAGCACGGCAGCACGGAAAGCGTCGCCAGCCCGCCCTGAATGTTTGAGCCACACTCTGCGACGAACCGGCCCAAGTTGGCTGAGTCGAAGTCATCGTCGAGCATCCGGACGAGCAGGTCGTAGAAGTTCCGCTTGCGAGTCTCGCACTGCAGTTGCCGCTCCTCGCCCAACGCCAGTTCGCCCGCCATGCACTGGTGGTCTGCGTCGATCAGCAACACGCGGTGCCCGTGCGAGGCGAAACACTCCGCCAAAGCGACCGTTGTCACAGTCTTGGCGACACCGCCTTTGAGGTTCATGACGGGGATGATTGGCACGCGACAGTCCTCCAATGGCATGGGCCCGCTCACCGTTGACCTTTTCAAGTCTTACCCTACTCATGAGCGGGAAACCATTTCTCTGATGGCCCACCCTGCGGGGAGGGCGGACGGGAACCTCGCACGATCGGCACATGCATCACAGTCGGCGATTCTTCTGACTGCCCCTCAGGGGAGCACTCAATATGAAGACGGGTCGTCGGTTCAAGTCCGGCCGCCGCTACTGCTGAAAATCTTCGCCGAGCAGCGTCGATCTCCGGCTGGAACACGAGATCGACGACGCCCGTCATCCGCGGCTGCCCGCGGAATGACACAGCCAGTCCGCCGATGACTGCCAACTCGAGTCGGGGGAGATGCGAGCGGAAGGCGACACCGTTGTGTTTGAGAAGGA
>CALCGM010000681.1 GCA_937900985.1 uncultured Planctomycetaceae bacterium
AAAATTAGTCACCTCCCGCCGCCCTGTCCATCGCAGCGGCACCGTCGGCCCCCTCGCGGATGAGAAACTGCCCCGTCGCCTGCTCCCACGGCAGCTCGAGCAGCTCTCCGCCGGGCCAGCGAATCGCCAAGGAAAGCGGTTTTTCGGTGTCTCCCAGGCCCCACACCAGGGCTCTGGAGCCAGCCGAGAGGTAGCTGCCGCCCCCCGTCACCTGCCGCAGCAGCCGGCGGCGGTCGGTCGTCAGGAGGGCGGTGGCACCGATCGCGTCGCGATTGCTCTGCGTGCCCACGAGCTTCACGACGAGCGGCTGATGAACGAGGTCGGTGGTGTTGATCAGCACCGCGAGGGGCTCGTTGGTCTGGCTGACCACGAGGTCGTCGTCGCCGTCGCCATCGAGGTCGCCTGCCGCTGCCCCGCGGCCCATGTGGCCCTGTTGAAAGTAGTCGCCTGCGGTGTCGGCGATGTTGGCAAAGCGGCCGCCGCCGAGGTTGCGAAAGAGCAGGGGCCGCTGCTTGAGCGGTGTGAGCGTGGGAAACTGCATCACATGACCGTTGGCCACAAAGAGGTCTTCGGCCCCGTCGAGGTCGGCATCGAGAAACATCGTGCCGAAGCCGACGTAGACCGCACCGACGGCGGTGATGCCCGACACCCCGCTGGCATGCTCAAAGGTCGCCCCGCCAAAGTTGCGGTAGAGGCCGAAACTCTGGCTCTCAAAGTTGGCCACCCAGAGGTCGGGCAGCCCGTCGAGATTGGCGTCGCCGACATCGGTGCCCATGCTGCCCTCCGGCTCACCGGTTTCGCCGAGGGCGACGCCGGCGACGAGACCACACTCGGCGAGGGTACCGTCGCCACCGTTGCGGTAGAGCCGGTTGGGCGTGGTGTCGTTGGCGACGTAGAGATCGGTGTGGCCATCGAGGTCGATGTCGGCCGCCACCGCCCCGAGCCCCTTGCCCCCCTCGACAATCCCGGATGTCGTGGCGGCCTCTCGAAACCCGCCAGCCCCGTCGGAGAGCCAGAGTCGGTCGGTCACGCCGCGAAACTCACCCGGCGGGCAGACATCGCGGTGGCCCTGCACCACGCAGGGAGGATTGTTTTCGGGGCTCCAGTCGACATACCGCACGCAGTAGAGATCGAGATGGCCATCGTGATTGAAGTCGGCTGCTGCCGCGGTCGAATGCCAGCCGTCGCTGGCAATGCCGTGCTCGACTGCCGGCACTTCGCGAAAGCTGCCGTCGCCCATGTTGGCCAGCAGCCGGAGTCCGTCGTAGCCGGTGATCAAGAGATCGGAGAAGCCGTCACTGTCGAAGTCGCCCACCTCGACGCCGTGGGCGTAGAACGTCCCCCGCAGGATGCCGGCCTGCTCGCTTGAGGCTGTGAACATGCCGTTGCCATCGTTGCGGAAGAGTCCGTCGTCGACGGCCACGGGCGTGCACGACCCGTCGGCAAAGCGTCCTCCGCCGACGGCGAAGAGATCGAGGTCGCCGTCGCCGTCGGCATCGATCAGGCCAACCCCGCAGCCGAGGCTCTCGAGAATGGCGAGGTTGCCCGCCTCTTCGCCGTTGACGGCGGTGAAACGCACGCCGCGTGCCTCAGCCTCGTCGGCAAACCGCACCGCCGGATCAGCCGGGCCTGCGGTCTGCGGCGTGGAAGGCCGCACGGGCGGCTCGGGCTCGGGGGCTGGTTGCTGCTGACATCCGCAGAGCAGGCTGCCAGCCAGAACAGCCGCGATCAGCGACCGGGCAGCCAGACGGCACAGCGGCAGTTGGACGAGTGCGGTCATCTCAGGGAGCCGAGCTGTCGGTGGTGGGTGGCGATGGCTCACGCGAGCGTGCGGCATGCTCGGCGAGGAGCTGGCGAGCCGCGGCGTTGTCTGGATCGAGGTCGAGGGCTGCAGCGGACCACTGCAGGCCTTCATCGTGCGACTTCCAACGATAGGTCAGGGCACCGATCTCGGCGCGGATCCCTGGATCCTGGGGGCGGCCCGGCAGGTCGTTGAGCAGGTCTCGCAGGCGGGCCAGTGGCTCTTCGGCAGCCTGCCGGTAAGCCAGGTGCTCCTCGGCGTCGTCTTCCCGGCCGGCCAGCCGCAGGGCCCGTCCGAGGGCATACCGCAGTTCGGCATCCTCCGGCCGAATCGACGCGGCGGCTGTCAGCCATGTCACGGCTGCCGCCGCGTCGCCCTCCACCAGCGCGAGCCGGCCAGCCGCCTCCAGCGCCGCCACGTCGCCGGGGTGATCGGCCAGCCAGCCGGCCAGCTCCTCGCGAGCGGCGTCGGACCCACCGGTGCGGGCCAGGCAGTTGCAGCGGCCGACAACCGCCTGGCCATCAGCGGGCTCCACCTCAAGGACAGCGGTCCAGGCGGCGAGCGCCTCGTCAAACCGCAGCAGCTTCTCCAGAGCCTCGGCGAGGCCGCGGCGGGACGCGATGTCGGTCGGATCCCGGTCGAGGGCGGCCCGGTAGTCGTCGGCGGCGGGCTCCCACTCCCGCAGCGAGGCATGAATCTGGGCGGTGATCGTGTGGGGGCCTGCATCCTCGGGGCGGTCCTGCCGCCAGGCATCGAGCACACGACGGGCGTTTTGCACCTGGAGCCGCTTGAGGGAGTCGCGGGCAAAGGCTTCGCAAATCTCGGGCAGGTCGGAGCCCGGCTCCATCAAGAGCGCATCCCAATGCTCCTGCATCGCATCGGTCTGGCCTGTCTGGGCAAGCGCAATCCACTGCTCCCGCTCAAGCTGGGCCACCGGCCAGCCGGCGTCGGCGGCTGCGAGCAGGCGTCGCCGCGCGTCTTGATAGCGGCCGTCGCGGCGGGCCAGCCGGGCCTCGAGAAATGCCGCTTCACCGCGTCGCGGCGAGAGCCAGCCGGCCACGGCCAGCCAGCGGGCTGCCTCGGCTTGCGATCGGTTGTCGAGCGCCACCCGGGCCTGCCAGATGGCAAACTCGCCGGCGGCCGCGACGAGCCCCACCGCGATCCCAGCGACCACGAGAGACCGCAGGATGCGGCGTTTGGCGGGAGCGACTCCGGAGCGTGTGGGCAGATCCATCCTCAAAGGCTCCGGCTAAGCGAACGACCACTCGAGTATCTCGCTGCTGCAAAGGCGGGGTCAAGCGACACGTCGCAGCGGCGGCCGGTAGACTTTTGCACTTCTTGTTTTTCCCACACCGCTCCTGGGCGAGACCTTCTCATGCACCATGCCGAACCGATCGAACGCCTGGTCAACCTGCTCGATCCCGCAGGCAACCTGATCTTCAACATGACGCTCGACGAAGCGGTTGCGCGAGTCGGCTCTGGCGATCCGGCGGCAGTCCGCGAGATCGAGGGGCAGTTTGCCCTGGTGCACCGGGAGGGAAAGCAGATTCGCATGGCCCGCTCACTCGGCCGGCCGCTTCGCTATTTCATCGCCAAGAAGGCGGCCGGGCCGGTGCTGATCACCGCCGACCGAATCGACACGATCGCTGCCTGGCTTGAGCAGGAGGGGCTCGCGGATCAGTTTCATCCGTCCTACACCCGCATGGTGCCGGCCCACCACATCATGGAGCTGGCCCTGGTCGGCTGCCCCGATCCCAACCCCACCTGCACCCGCTTCTTCACGCCGCAGCGGAACCGCTGGTCGACCGACCTCGACGACATCGGCCGCCGCTACATGATGGCCGTGCGGGATGGGATCGATCACTGGCTCGATGCTCTCGGGCCTCGCAAGCCGATCGGCGTGCTCTTCTCCGGCGGCATCGACAGCGGTTCGCTGGCGGTGCTCCTCCACGACCGACTGATGGCCCGCCGCGAGCCTCCGCAGCGGCTGAAGGCCTTCACGCTCTCCGTCGATGCCGATGGAGCGGATCTCCGCCAGGCGCGTGAGTTTCTCCGCGCACTGAAGATGGACTATCTGCTTGAGGCGGTGGAGGTGAAGCCGGAAGAGATCAACATCGTCGAAGCGATTCGCGCGATCGAAGACTACAAGCCGCTCGACGTGCAGGCGGCGGCCGCCACGCTCGCGCTGTGCCGCGGGATCCGCAGCCGCTACCCCGAGTGGAAGCATCTCGTCGACGGCGACGGAGGGGATGAAAACCTCAAGGACTACCCGATCGAAGACAACCCGGAGCTGACGATCCGCAGCGTGCTCAACAACCTGATGCTCTATCAGGAGGGCTGGGGCGTGGAGGCGATCAAGCACTCCCTGACCTACTCCGGCGGTCAGAGCCGGGGCCACGTGCGAAGCTACGCGCCCGCTGCCACGCTCGGCTTCCAAGGCTTCAGCCCGTATGCCCTGCCGGACGTGATCGAAGTGGCCGAGGGCATTCCCTTTATTGAGCTGACCGACTGGGACCACGAACGGCTCTACGCCCTCAAGGGCGAGATCGTCCGCCGCGGCATCCGCCTGCTGACAGGCCGGGAGATGCCGGTGTTTCCCAAACGGCGCTTTCAGGCGGGGATCAGTGCGGAGGGAACGACCGAAGCGATGTTTCCCTCCAGCCCAGCCCTCTACCGGCGAGTGTTTCAGGAGTGCTGGAGTTTGTGAGTGCAGACGGGCTGATGCTCGCTACCGCGGGGCGGTGTGGGCGAAGCGGTTGGCGGCGGCGGGGTTGAAGAGGCCTGCGGTGTCCCAGCTGGCGAGAGCGTGGCGAAGCGCTGCCAGCGTGTGCTCCACAGACACTCTGCCGGCCGCCGCCTGCAGGAGCCGCTGCCGCTGGCTGCCCAGCGCGGTTCGCAGCGGCATGTCGTCGGCGGCAAGGAAGCCCAGGCTGTGCGGCGGGCTGCCGGCGGTGGCGGCCTGCTCAAAGCGAATCGTGGCCAGGAAAAAGAGGGTGCAGGCGGCGCGAAAAAGCCTCGGCTCGGTCATCGTGGCGTAGGCGAGGCTCACCAGCTGGTCGATCCACCGCACCTCGTCGGTCACCGCCCGGCCATAGGCGAGCCAGGCAGGGTCGTCGCAGCGGTCGGCGAGCAGGAGGTCGGCGATTCGTGCCACACCGTGCACGCTGTGGGCAATGCCGGTGCTGTGCAGCGGGTCGACGAAGCCAGCGGTGGTGGGCAGCATCGCCCAGCCGGCTCCGGACGCCTCGGACCAGAGCCGCCGCAGGGGGCCTGCCGCGGCGAACGGCCGCACCGGCTCAGCCTGCGCGACGATGTCCCAGAGCGATGGAGCTCGGGAGACTGCGTCGCGCCAGAGCTTCGCGAGGTCGGCTGCCGGGCGTGGCGGGTCGCCGGGCTCGACGAGCCCGACGCTCGTGAGGCCGCTGTCAAACCGCAGCATCCACACCCAGCCGTGCTCAAGGATGTGGTGCTGCGCGGCGTCGTCGGAGCGAAACGGCGCGAGCGTGGAGTGGTCGCCTGCGGCCATCCGCGCGGCATCCCAGCTGCCGACGCCGCGAAGGTGCGTGTAGATCGCGGAGGTGTGGGTCTCAAGCGAGGCATCGAGCCGCTCCAGGCCCAGCCGGTGGCCGAGCACGCCGCTCTGGCCGCTGGCATCGATCACGAACCGGCATGTTGCCCGCTCGTGTCTGCCGCTCTCCTGCCGCCACGACACCTGCCAGCCTCGGCCAGATCGCTCCAGCTGCTCGAGCGTGCAGCCCTCGCGGACCACCGCTCCGGCCGCCGCAGCCTGTGCGAAGAGAAAGGCATCGACGTCGGCCCGCAGCCAGTGGGTGTCGCTCTGCTCGTCGCTGCCGCTGGCTGCCACCAAGAGTGACACGGCGTGGTCGGGCGTGTCGTGATAGGCCGCGCCAGCGGTGTGGTGGAAGTAGGAGAAGCCCCGCTTTTTTCCGCAGCCGAGCTGGGGCAGGGCGGCCTTCCAGCTGCCGTAGCGGGAGAGGGCGGCAAGCGCTGGCAGCTGGTATCGCGAGGCGAGGTCGGCAATCACCATGTCGGCGGCGGGTGTGCTCGACTCGCCGATGGCAAACCGGGGATGGTGGCCGCGGTCGATGATCGTCGCTCGCATGCCTTGGGAGGCGAGGATCCAGGCCAGCATGCTGCCGGAGAAGCCGCTGCCAAGGATCAGCACATCACCGGTCATGACAGGCAGCCACAGGAGAGAGCCGGCAGGGAGGCGACGGCCTGTGCCCGATTCATCAGGGCGATCCGCTCCCGCCGCAGGGCACGACAGCCACCGCAGCTGCCGGCGAGCCTGTCAAAATCCCAGAGATCGGTGGTCACCACACGGCCCGCGGGCCTCGGCAGGGCGAAGCTCCCGGCGGCCACGGCTTCCAGATCGCCTGCTGTGGGCAGCGCTAGCGATCCGTCGGCCAGGAGCTGGTCGACCCAGCCGTTGCCTGCCCGCAGCGGCACGATGCTCACATGCCGTACGCCGCAGGCGATGGCAAAGGCCACCGACTCCAGGCACCAGCCGACCGCCTCGGACGGTGGGATGCCCGGCACTCCCAGCAGCACAAAGGCCCGCGTGTCGATGCCTTCGCCGCGGAGCCGCTCGCAGCCGCTGCGGAAGTCGTCGAGCGTCATCTGCTTGTTGAGGCTGGCAAGGGCCTTGGGCTCCGCGGTCTCCAGCCCCATCGCCACTTCGAGCCGGCCGCGACACGCATCGCGAAACCGCAGCACGGTGTCGCCGAGCAGCCGCGGGTGGTTTTCCACAACGACCCGCTCGAAGGGAGCGACGAGCTCCGCGATGGCCGGCAGGTCCTCTTCCGGCACACTGCGCGAGTCAAAAAAGTTGCTGCTGTTGTAGAGCTTGACCCAGCGGGGCGGCTGGCCGTCGGCCGCAGACAAGGCGAGGCCGTGGCGAATCTGGGCGGGGAGGGAGCCCCGTGCCGTGGGCGTGGGCAGCGTGTGCCGCCAGAGGTCGCACATGCTGCAGGTGAAGCGGCATTCAGCGCCGGTGAGCAGCATCACCCGGGTGCACACACCGACGCCCGCCGAGGCTGTCTCGGTTTCATCCCAGACCGCCTGCGGCACGTCGGCAGCAACCGAAGCACGCGGCCCTCGCAGCCTGCGGATCTCGGCCGTGGCAGCCATGGCGGTCAGGCCAGCACAGCATCGAGCCGGCCGGTGGAGTCGCCAAAGCCGTCCTGGGGTGCCCCCATCAGGTCGAGCATCGTCAGGTAGAGGTTCGACATCGGACGGTCATCGCCGAGGACGAGGTTGCGGCCGGTGGTCAGTCGGCCGCCGGCGGAGCCCGCCATGATCACCGGCAGGTCGTTGTGGTTGTGGCGGTTGCCGTCGGACAGCCCGCTCGTGTAGAGCACCATCGAGTTGTCCAGCAGGCTGCGGCCATTCTCCTCACGGATGTCACGCATCCGGGCGAGCACATAGGCAAACTGCTCGCCGTAGAAGCGGTCGATGCGAGCAATCTTCTCGAGGTTGTCTTCTTTGCCCTGATGGTGCGAGAGATTGTGGTGGCCGTCGCCGACACCGATCTCGGGGAAGCTGCGATTGCTGCCGTCGTGGGCGAGCATGAAGGTGGCGATCCGGGTCGCATCGGTCTGGAAGGCGAGGATCATCATGTCGGCCATCAGCCGGATATGGTCGGCGTAGGCCGTGGGCGGCCGGTCGGGCAGGGCGAGGTCGGGCACGCCAACAACCGACTCGGGCTTAAAGGCGAGCACCCGCTGCTCAATCTCACGAACGCCGTTGAGGTATTCGTCGAGCTTGCGGCGGTCGTTGCTGCCAAGAGAGTTGGAGAGCCCACGGGCCTCGCCGAGCACGAAGTCGAGAATCGACTTCTGCTCCTGCTGCCGGGCGGCCAGGCTTGCGGCCCGCTCATCGCCGCTGCCGGCGCCGAAGAGCCGCTCAAACACAAGCCGGGGGTTGGTCTCGGCCGTGGCTGGCTGATTTTCGCTCCGCCACGACATGTTAAAGGAGTAGGCACAGGAGTAGCCCGAGTCGCAGTTGCCACTCTTGCGAGAGGCGTCGCAGGAGAGCTCCAGCGATGGAAAGCGGGTGGCCTTGCCGATGGCACTCGCGGCCACCTGGTCGACTGAAACGCCAGCCTTGATGTCGGCGCCGGCAGTCTTGCGGGGGCGGGCACCGGTGAGGATCGTGGCCACCGCGCGGGCGTGGTCGCCCGCACCGTCGGGCCCAGCAAAGCCATGCTGCTGCGCCAGGCCGCGGATGAACTGCAGGTCGCTGCGGAACG
>CALCGM010000682.1 GCA_937900985.1 uncultured Planctomycetaceae bacterium
TCACGGGCAGTTCGTCGGGCGCGGCTTGAAAGGCGTCGCGATCGTCATGGGCCTGGCCCTCTACGGCTATCTGATTGTGCTGGGGAGTGGCGTGCTGGGGGTGTGCTACCGCAAGCACTGGCCGCTGGTGAACTATCTCGCGTTTGGCTGCACACAGGCGTTGGTGTTTTCTTCGCTGACGATGTATCGCCAGGAAGACTTCTGGCAGGTGATGCCGCTGCTCACCGGGCTGTTTGTGCTCTTCTCGATGATGAGTTTTCTTTACACCCTCGGCACGAAGACGGCATCGAATCTGCTCGATGTGATCGCATTGCTAGTGAATGCGGCGATCTTCTACGGGCTTTCACACCAGCTTATAGGCGATGCGTATGGCACCGAGTGGGTCGCGGTGGCCACGCTCTCATTGACCGCCTTCTATGCGCTGCACGTGCTTGTGTTCCTGCAGTGGCGGAAGGTGGACCGGACTCTGCTGGTCTGCTTCCTGGGGATGGCGGCCTTCTTCCTGACGGTGACGATGCCGCTGGTGCTGTCACGGTCGTGGGTCACGGTGAGCTGGGCCGTGCAGGCGTGGGTGCTGCTGTGGATTGCCGGACGGCTGCCGAGTGTGTTCCTGCGGCATGTCAGTTATCTGCTCTACGGGATCGTGTTGGTTCGCGTGGCGGCCATCGATTTTCCGACGCAGTTTGCCGGCACGCAGCTCCTCCGGCAGGTGGCGGCTGATGCGGTGCCGTTTGCCGACTATCTCCGGCTGATGGCTGAGCGGTTCGTCGTGCTCGGGGTGCCGATCGGCTCGCTCGCTGCCGCAGGCTGGCTCTCCCGCCGCGATGCGACGCGGCAGCCCTCAGAGATTGCGGCCGCCAACGACACGCCGGTTGTGGTGGAGACGGGCAGTTTCATGCGGTTTGCCACGGCCGCGGCTTTGGTGATCCTGTTTGTCTATCTCAATCTTGAGTTTTCCAAGACGCTCGGCGTCTTCTACGCCCCGCTGAAGCTGCCGTTGCTAACAGTGTTGTGGCTGGCGCTCTGTGGGCTGCTGTTGGTTGAGGCCATCAGCACGAGCAGGCATCTCATGCTGTTCGCCTTGGGAGCGGCTGTCGCGTTTGTGTTTGGAAAAGTGCTGCTATTCGATATCCCGTCTTGGAACCTCGCCGCCGGCTTCTATTACGGAGGCGATTACTCATTCCGGGACAGCATGCTGAGGCTGCTCGATTTTGCATCGGTGATCGGCTTTCTCAGCGTGGCCTCCATCGCTCTGGTCAAACAGGCCGATGCTCAAAAGAAGGCCGGGAAGGTGCTTGGCCTCTCAGCGGTCGGCATGCTGTTTCTCTATCTCACGCTTGAGGTCAACACGCTGCTCCACGCCTACCTCGATGGCCTGCGGCCGGGAGGCGTGTCGATCCTGTGGGCGGTGTTTGCCCTCGGACTGATCCTGCGAGGCATTGCCTGTCGGGAGGCAGTTGTGCGGTATCTCGGGCTCGGCCTGTTTGCGATCGTGGTCTGGAAGGTCTTCTTTCTGGACCTTTCGCAGCTCGATCAGATCTACCGGATCGTCGCGTTCCTGCTGCTGGGTATCCTCGTGCTCGCCGGGTCGTTTGTGTATCTCAAATATCGGGACTCTTTTGCCACGACGATCGCGGAAGACGAGGCTCCCAGTGCCACCGAGTGAAAGGTCAGCCGTGCAGAACAGGTGTTTTCTCGCAAACGTGCTTCTGGCTGTGGCATCCGCAGTCGTTGCGAGCCAGGCGAGTGCTGAAGATACCCGCTCGCAGCAGTTTCGACGGCAGGTAGTGCTGCAGGCTGCTGCAGCCGACGAGATGGCGGATGATCGTCTGGTACGTGTCACGCTCGATGCCGATCTCTACGACGCCACAGAGCCGAGCCTGGCGAACCTTCGTGTGGAGCATGAGCGAGGAGCGTCAGTGCCGTTCCTCGTGCAGGAGGCACGCGGTAGTGAGACACGAACCGTGCGGTCGACCTGGCAGCCGAAGAGCACCGCCGCCCAGCCCGAGACTGTTGACGGAAGCGATCGGCTGCTCGTCACGCTCACACTCGACGAAAAGGCGGCCGTGCCGACTGGGCTGCGGATCGTGACGCCGCTGAAGAACTTTGAGCAGACGGTGCTGGTGGAATCGTCGGCAGATGGAGAGGCCTGGGTGCCGTGTGGTGAGGCGGGCCTGATCTTCGACTACTCACAGTTCATCGACATCCGCAACGACGAACTGCGGCTTCCGGCGACTGAGCATCGCTTCTTTCGGCTGACGATCACCGAGCCAACGCTGGAGCAGGAGTCGCAGCTGCTGGAGATCAGCCGCCGACTGCAGGGAGATCGCGAAGCCTCCCGTGATGAGCGGACGCGTGTTGAGCGGGTGCCGTTTCGGATCGACCGCGTGGAGTTTTGGGCCGAGGCGGATGAATCGATCGCGAGCACGCCCTTGACGCAGGTGTATTCGCCGCAGGAGGTGGCGGAGCATGAGGAGGATCAGACACAGCAGACCGTGGTTGAGATCTCGATGCGCCGCGAGCCACTCACCTCACTGACGCTCGTGACCAGCTCCCGCAACTTTAGCCGCCGGGTTGATGTGCAGGCTTCCGATGATGCGAGCGAGGGTTCATGGAAGAAGTTGGCTGAAACCACGCTCGCAAGTATCAGCTTCCAAGGTTTTAAGCGGGAGAGCCTGAAGGTCGCATTTCCCGAGACGCGATCACGACAGTATCGACTGGTGATCGACAACCGAGATGGGACGCCACTGGAAGTCACAGGCGTGCTGGCTGAGGGACGTGTGCACACCGTCGTGTTTCTTGCCGAGCCTCAGCAGCGGTACAGCCTGGTCTATGGAGACGACGTGACACAGCAGTCGAGCCATGACACGGCGGTGCTTACGGAACTGCTCGCCAAGGGATTTGTGCCGGAAGAAGCCGGGCTCCGCGAGCCGGTTGCAGAGGCCAGCGATCCTCCGCCCGAGACGCCGTGGTGGCAGCGATTCGCCAACCGCTGGGTGCTCACTGCGGTGGCCGCCCTGCTCGTCGCCGCTCTTGGCTGGGGGCTTGTGCAGGCTGCCAAGCGAGTCGACGGGGTGGCCGATGAAGCGGCTACGGGGCATTTTGACCAACAGGCCTCAGGCGGTGGCGGAACTCCAGGCTCCGTACGCGGGGGAGAGTAACCCGTGAAGCCGAGAGCCCTCCTTGAGTTGGCTGAGCCCGCGGGGCACGCCGCTCGGCACGCTCGACATCATCCTCAGCAGATACTCTGTGGTTTGCCTGAGTCGCGACAGATCGCCAAAGCTTTGTGACGCGACCATGCCGCTGAGCACCTGAACTGCGGCAGTCGACTCATCGCTCTGCCGTGTCGTGAATCTGCGGAAGCCCGTGGTCTGCTCTTTGTAGGACTTGAGCGCGGATTGCACATGGGTGGCGAGGGCCTTGTTGCGCCGCAGCTCAGCCTGGCGTTGCTCCTCCATGGCACGGATGTCGATCAGAGCGGCCATTTCCGCCTCAAGTTCCAGGTTGGCAAGCACGAGCATCTCCAGGAGCGAGATCTTGCCTGCTGCCTCCCTAGCGATCGACTTGAACTGAGCCTCATGGGCGGCACGATCTCGTCGTTCCTGGAACTTCGCGGCAGCCGCAGGAATGTCCCGGATGACGGCATCCATCTTCTTGCGATTGAGGCGGACGTCGCGATCGTGGAGAGCTTTATTGAGCTGATCCTGCAGTGAGTCAAGAAACGTGTCCCGCGCTCTGATCAGTTCGGCATCGGCCAGATCGACATTGACGATTTCAAAACGAGAGTCGTCGAGAATTCTGCGGGCTGTTGTGCGAACCGTTTCGATCCTGCGATTCATGTCCTCGACGAGATACTTGAAAAAGGGTTGATTGAGGTCGGCGATATTGATGTCCAGGATCGTGCTCGTCTCAAGGACGGCGATCGCATGGGCACCGAGGAACGGAAACTTGTGGAGTGTCTCCAGGAGCGGCATCCTCGCTCCTGCAGCGGTTTTTAGTGCAGTGTTGGCTTGAGTCATCGCCACATGCTGCGACACGAAAACGTAGATCGTGCGGATCAGTTTCGCGCCAGTCGTGGCAAGACTCGTCACCACCTGGAGTGTTCCTCCGTCGGCACCGAGCGTTCCGATGCCAGCGGCGAACGTGGCTGACGAACCAGCAAGCTCGATGCCAAGATCAATGCGTTCGCTCTCCAGCGTGCGAACCATCGCATCCACGGCAGCCTGCACGTCGCCGGGCCTCGTCCAGGCAGTCGATGACCTCACGCGATAGGTGGTCCGCTCGTGGATGGCGATGGTCTTGAGGTGTGTCATCACCGCGGCGCCTTCCTTGATGGTGCCGAGGTAGGGAATCGCAGACGACAGGTTGTTGAAGAGTTGTTGGCCGATGATTGACTTTAGCTCTTTCAAGACTGCATCGGGGATGGCGTCGCCGATGGAGCAGGCCTCGCGAATGATCTGGTCCCAGGTGTTCTTTAGTTGAGCTGCGGCACCTCCGCCTGGCAGGCTCGCTGGCGTAGCCGGCCGCACGGAGCCGCTGACGGAAGAGGATGCAGACTCTGCCTTCTTCGCGATGGCGGGCACTTCGAGCAGCCTGTCTTTGAACTCTTCGGCGTCTTCCTTAAGCGTCTTCGCCATCTCTGTTCGCTGCTTAGGCTTGTAGCGAATCTCTGAGCCGGTGAGCCCCCGGAAGAGAGCTTTCTTGTTCCCGAGGATCACTTCACGAATCGCCGCCTGTTCTGTGGCGGTGACGGAAGGGGGATTTTCGGCCACGTATTCACGGAGTGCCGAAATAATCCCAGTGGCGTCGCGGGACGTGTGGAAGACCCCGTCAGCCCTCGTCTTCACCCTGACGAACGCTTCCGTGGCGGCTTTGAGCTGGCGGAACTTCTCATCGCTGGTTTGGTCAACGCTGAACGCGCGGACAGCGCGGTCGAGGTCGTCCCATTGTGTAGATGACTTCAGTCGATGCTGAAGGGTCTTCTTGTTGAGTGCATCCCACTGCTCAACCGTTGGAAAGACGCCATACATTGGGAGAAACCTCTGTTGAGTGTTTATGGTGACCAGTCCGATTTGAGTGATTGGCCGGCAGGTTCTCGCGGCTAGCCACCCACCTCGCATCACATCAGATACCGCAGGCGGTCGTCGGCCTGCTGGCGGTCGTGTTCGTTGGTGATCAGGTCGCAGATCGCTTCGTAGCCGTAGAGTGTCTTCACGCGGTGGGTGAGGTGGGCCCGGCCACGACGAATCTTCTCGGGCGTCCAGAAGTCGGCGGTGAGCGGGCTGTCTTCCGTGGGAGTTTCAGGCCCCTTCTCTGCTGAGATGTCGGGCAGCGTCTTGTAGAGCCGAAAGTGCTCGCGAAGCGCGGGCAGGCCGGCGACGGCGAGCGACTGGTAGCCGTAGCGATCGAGTTCGGCCAGGGCTGCGGTGTGGTTGATCAGATGCCAGGGACCACCAAAGCCCTCATGCTTCTCCGCTGGCTGCCGCATCACCTCGTCAATGATCACGGTGGCTGCAGTCTCGAGATCGCTGAAGGGAGGCACGCCATCGTCTGCTCGCAGCGTGACCTTGCGGCCATCGATGCGGCCCCGCTCTGGCCCGTAGTAGCCGCTGCCGGGTGAGGAGTCGTTGAAGCCGGCGATCAGTTTGCGAATCCCGTCGGTGATGGCAGGCGTTGCCAGGTCGGGATGGTCTGCCAGCCCGCGGATCGCCGAGGCCGCAAAGATCACGTTGTGGCCTGAGGCCCGAGGCCGGTTGATGTTCTTGCTGAGAGCTTCGGCGATGCCATCGATCAGCGACTCGTCAGCCTGCTGGAGCGGGAATGGCTCAAACATGGCAGGAGCACTCAGCGCGGCATTCTTCTTCGGGCTAAACACGGACTCGCCGGCAATGATGCGATCGAGTTCGCTCTCGATGCCTTGAACCACGGCGGGATCGAGATCGGCGTGCTGCTCGCCGATGAAGTAGCCTGCCATCACCGCCGCCCCAAGGTGCCCCGACATTGTGTTGATCCGATGGGCACGGGCGAGGGCCCAGAGACCCCGCTCCAGATAGTCGTAGTTCACCATGACAGGAGCCCCCTCACCGTTGGCCTCGGCTCTTCAGAACGCTGGCAGCGTCCTGCGTGGGCAGCCTCAGTACACTTGAGAAGGCTGTCTGAGCCGACCGGCATTCTACAGGAGCGTGAGCGGATGGGATTTCCGTGGGGGTGTGATGGGCGAGTTGAGGGGGCGAGACGAACGCTGCGGCAAGGCTGCCGTCTGCAACCGCTCGCGGCCCTGCTGTCGGTGGCGGTGCTGGGCATGTCCACCACGCTGCTCGCTGCGGAGGTCTCGCAGCCGACCAACGTGGTGCTGATCCTGGTCGATGATCAGGGCTACTACGATCTCGGCTGCTACGGAGCGACAGAGGTCGCCACGCCTCGCATCGACCAGCTTGCCCAGGAAGGCGTGCGATTCACCGACTACTACGCCGCCGCCCCGATCTGCAGCCCTTCGCGGGCCGGCCTGCTGACAGGCTGCTATCCGCGTCGGGTGGGCAACCACATCTGGGTGCATCGGGCCGACTCGCACGGCGGGATCGCCCCGGAGGAGGTCACGCTCGCAGAACTCTTCAAGCAGCATGGCTACGCGACGGCGTGTATTGGTAAGTGGCATCTCGGCTTTCTGGAGCCGTTTCTGCCGAGGCGTCAGGGCTTCGATCACTTCTTTGGCCTGCTGCACAATCTCGATCCCGTCGAGACGGTCTACTTCGGTGACGATGGCGTGCCTTTGCTGCGAAATGGCGAGGTGGTCAAGCGGCCGGCCGACCCCGCGGAGCTCACCGAGCGATCGACCGACGAGGCGATTGCCTTTCTTGAAGAGCATCAGCAGCAGCCGTTTTTCCTCTACATGCCCTTCACGATGCTGCATCAGCCACTCGGGGTGAGTGAGGCCTTCCAGGGAAGTTCGCGGTGGGGCGAGTATGGGGATGCCATCCAGGAACTCGACTTCCATGTTGGCCGACTGATGGATGCCCTCAAGCGACTCGATCTCGATCAGCAAACGGTGGTGGTGTACGTGTCGGACAACGGACGCGGCCCAGGCCGAACGCCCGAGCAGCCGATCCGGGGCCGTAAACTCTCCACGCTGGAAGGTGGTATCCGCGTGCCCGCGATCTGCTGGGGGCCAGGCCTCGGGCTCGAGCAGGGGCACACCTCGCAGGCGGTGGTGCGGGCGATGGACTGGTATCCCACGCTTGCAACCCTGGCGGGCATCACGGTCGCAGCTGACCGCCCCATCGACGGCCGTGACCTCACGCCTCTGCTGCGTGGCGAGGCTGAGTCGGTGCCGCCACCAGAAGCCAACGCCTCGCTGAATGCGTCAGTGCCACTGCGTCGCTGGTGGAATCCACCTGCGGAATGGGCCGAACTGGTTAGCCGCCAGGAATACAACGACGCTTTCTTCTACCACGGTAGTGAGGGGCCTCTCGCCGCGGTTCGCTGGAATCAGTGGAAGCTCACGCTGAGTCCGACCCTCGCGGTCTACAACCTTGCTGAAGACCCCGGTGAGAACACACCCGTGCGGCGGCCAGAGATTGCCCGCAAGCTCCGTGGGATGGCTGTTCTGTTTGAACAGGAAATGCTCGCCGAATCTCGCGGCAAGGCTGCGGTCAGGCCGCAGGTAAACGCCGCGGCGCAGGCAGTGGAGGCGACCGCCCGGCTGCATGGGCCGGGTGGCTCGGGCACAGCGTTTGTCGTGGCCGTGCCAGAAACCGACGGGAAGCAGCGGCAGCACCTGCTCGTCTCAGCCGCGCACACCTTTGAAAACATCACGAGTGATCATGGCACAGCGGTGTTTCGTCGAGCCGTCGCGAGCCCAGCTACGGAAACGGGCAGCTGGACTCGCGTGGACGTTAGCCTGCGGCTGCGAGGTGATGCAGGTCCACTGTGGACACGTCACCCCGATGCTGATGTGGCCGTCTTGCCACTGGAACTTCCCGATGGCGTGACCTGTGAGCCGTTTCCACTCTCCAGTCTGGCAACCGCGGCAGACTTCGATGCTCGACGGCTGACGGTTGGGGACCGGGCCCGTGTGGCCTGCTTCCCGGCGCAGACGGAGTCACATCCTGCTGGCTGGCCGGTGCTGCGGACGGGCCACCTCGCCACGCCGACGCTCGCGCCCGCTGCAGAACTTCAGCGGTTCTTTGTCGACTATGCCCACTTTGCGGGAGACAGCGGAGCTGCAGTTGTGGTGGAGACCGAACAAGGCCCGCTGGTGGCCGGCGTCGTGGTGGCGATGCAGCGACAAACCGATCGCATCACCAGCCCCTACGAAGAGAAAACGATCCACACTCCCTTGGGATTGGCGATTGCGGTACCTTCGACGAAGGTCCGGGAGGTGGTTGAGGTGTGGCAAGCAAAGGAAGACTAGATGACGCGGCAGGCACTATTACTGGCAGTCGTGGTCGGGCTTGGCTTGGCTGCGGGCCTGCAGGCAGCTGAGAAGCCCAATATCCTGTTTCTCGCGGTCGATGATCTCCGGCCCGAACTCGGCTGCTACGGCTCGCCGATTGCTGTCACGCCACACTTCGATGCCCTAGCATCCGAGGGACTGCTGTTTACGCGTGCCTACTGCCAGCAGGCGATCTGCCGACCGTCACGGGCGAGCCTGATGACCGGCACACGTCCGGAAACGACAGGTCTTTTTCACAACTACGTGTCGCTGCGTGAACTGCAGCCCGACATCCTGACGCTGCCAGAGCATCTGATCGAAAGCGGCTACGAGACCGCCTACGTCGGCAAAATCTTTCACAACGGCGACACCGACGATGGCCGCTCCTGGAGCCGCGAGCCAGCCAAGTGGCTGGGGCCAGACATCAGCCGACCACAGGGGCCGTATCGGCTGCCTGAGAATGTGGCACTCCGCAAGAAGAACGCCGAGGAGATGTTTGCCAAGTATGGGGAGGCTGCCAAACGCGGGCTTGCCAGCGGCCCCGCCTATGAGAGTGCTGACGTCGCCGATCACGAATACGTCGACGGCTACAACACGCTGCTGGCAATCAAGACGATGAAGCAGATGGCTTCCGCCGGGAAGCCGTTCTTTCTCGCGATGGGCTTTCACCTCCCTCATCTCAACTGGTGTGCACCGAAGCGGTATTGGGATCTCTACGAACCGAGTGAGATTCCGCTGATCGATGGTGGCCAGCCACCTGCCGGCGGCGCCGCCATGGGACTGCATGCCTCCTTTGAACTCCGCACCCGGTCCAATATTCCCAAGCACGGTCCGCTGGACGAGGCCCTCGCTCGCAGACTCAAGCACGCGTACCTCGCCAGCACGAGTTATGTGGATGCCCAGGTGGGACTGCTGCTTGCGGCGCTCGATGAAGCCGGCCTACGAGACAACACGATTGTCGTTGTCTGGGGTGACCATGGCTGGCATCTCGGTGACATGGGCGTGTGGGGCAAGGCGACTAACTATGAGATCGCCACCCGTGTGCCCTTGATCATCTCGGCGCCGGGTATGGCGGCTCGCGGGCAGTCGAGCGATGCCCTCGTGGAACTCGTCGACCTGTTTCCCACGCTCTGTGAACTGGCAGACGTCTCGCGACCGGAGCATCTCGAGGGGCATAGTTTTGTGCCCTTACTCAGTGAGCCGGGGCAGGCCTGGAAGAAGGCGGCCTTTAGCCAGTATCCCAATCCGGCGCTGCGTGAATGGGCGGCCAATCCGCTGTCGGAAGAAATGCGGGAGACCTGGTTTGGGCCACTGATTGAAGAGGTCGAGCAGCGGATCATCGACCAGCAGGGAGATCGCTGGGACCGTGAGCTCTTCGAACAGCACCTGATGGGCTACACGATGCGGACCGACACGCATCGGCTTGTTGTCTGGCGGGATCATCGTGATCCAACGGCAGAGCCGATCTACGTCGAACTGTTTGATCATCGAAATGATCCCCAGGAAACCGCCAACGTGGCCAGTGAGCACCCAGAACTTGTGAGACAGCTCTCAGAGCAGCTTGCTGCCGGCTGGAGGGATGCGCTATGACACGCATGCGTGACGGACGTTCTCTGCTCGTGGTCGCAGGCCTCCTATTTGTCAGCGGCAGCGGCGTTGCCGACACCGTTGACTTTGCGCGAGACATCGCGCCGATCCTGGAGCAGCGGTGCTGGCACTGCCATGGAGAAGACGAGCAGGAGTCGGGGCTGCGGCTTGATCGTCGGCCCAGGATGCTGCGTGGCGGCGACTCAGGGCTCGCTGCCGTCGTGCCCGGGCACCCGCAAAACAGCTACCTGCTTGATGTGGTCAAGCATCTCGATCCTGAGATGAAGATGCCGCCAGATGAGGATCAGATTCCTGCTGCGGAGATTGACCTGCTCGCCGCCTGGATTGAGCAAGGGGCCATCTGGCCCGGGCAGATGAATGCTGTGATCGATGATGAGGTCGATCTCTGGTCATTTCAGCCGGTGGTGCGTCCTGCGGTGCCCCACGTGGCCGTTGCGGAAGATGTGCGAACACCGATCGACGCATTTCTGCTTGCTCGGCTGGAAGAGGAGTCGCTCGGCTACTCGCCCGCTGCTGAGTCGAGAGCGTTGCTGAAGCGGCTCTCCGTGGTGCTCACAGGCCTGCCGCCCACGCCTGAGGAGATGAACGCGTTTCTCCAGGCCAGTGCACGTGACCCTGACGATGCCTATGCCGCGGCGGTCGAGCGGCTGCTGGCATCGCCGCACTTCGGTGAACGCTGGGCCCAGCACTGGCTTGATGTGATCCGTTGGGCCGAGACCAATGGCTCAGAGGCAAACCTCTATCGCAAGAACGCCTGGGTCTATCGCGACTATGTGATCCGTGCGTTCAACAACGACATGCCGTACGACCAGTTCCTCCGTGAGCAGATTGCCGGCGATACCCTCGGCGCCGGTGAAGCCACCGGCTTTCTCGTCGCGGGGCCGCATGTGCCTGCGGCGACGGTCGGGAGGGAGCCGACGGCGATCCGACAGGCCCGTGCAGACCGCATGGATGAGGTGATGCAGACCGTCGGTGCGTCGGTGATGGGGGTCACCATCGGCTGTGCCCGCTGCCACAACCATAAGTTCGACCCGATCTCCACACGCGACTACTACGCGATGACGGCCGTGTTTCAGGATGTGGAGTTTGGCAGTCGGCAACCAGAGTATGCGGGTGATCATCCGCTCCAGGTGCGGGGTGATGAACTCTGGGAGCAGATCGTTGCCTGCCGTCGCGAACTGCAGGCCCTTGGTGGCTGGGAAGAGAACTGGGGTGCCTACCGCGAACTCCACTTCAAGCCGGTCACGACCCAGGCTCTCCGCGTGCGGTTTAAGATGCCCGCCATTTTCTTGGATGAGCTTGAGGTGTTGGGCCCAGCCGATCGGGATCTCAATCTTGCCCTCGCCAGTCGCGGCACCCGTCTCTCTGGCTTTCCAGAGGATGGCTTTGAAACTCGGAACCCGATCGTGCGGCTCAACGACGGCAGCTACGGGACGATGATCTGGCGGGTCAAAACCGAGAAAGGTGGAGAGTCGCCCTGGGTGCAGTTCGATTTTGACAAGCCGGAAACGATTGATCGGCTGAGGCTCAGCAACAACCGAGAGTATTTCTACGAGACGGACTATCTCGAGAAGAAACCAAACCTGCCGCGGTATGAGTTTGACGTCGATATTCGTGCCGACGACGGAACCTGGAGGCCCTGGGTTGGCACCTGGTCAGTGAATAAGAAACTGCCGCAGGAACACCCCGAGCGGGAGCCAGTGCTTGCCGAGATTCAGCGGCTGATCGTGCTGCTGGCCGAAGAAGGTCCGAGGCCGAGTTTTGTGGGTCGGCTGACAGAGCCGGAGGTGACCCGCGTGTTGCTGCGGGGAAGCCCCGAGAACCCGCGGGATGAGGTGTTTCCAGCAGGTCCCCAGACGCTGGCCGGCGACCTTGACCTGACCTCCGCATCACCTGGCCCGCAGCGGCGTCGTGCCTTCGCTGGATGGATTACCAGTGGTAGCAATCCGCTGACCGCACGGGTGATGGTCAATCGGGTCTGGCACCACATCTTTGGCAGCGGGCTGGTGCCCACAACGAGTGACTTTGGCAATGCCGGTGCGCCGCCAACACACCCTGCCCTGCTCGACTGGCTTGCGGCTGAGTTTGTGGCGCCGAGCGTCTCTGTGGGGCCTGCCTGGTCTACGAAGTCGCTGATTCGCCTGATGGTGATGTCGACCGCGTTTCGGCAGTCGAGCCGTCCGCGTGACGAAGCTCTCACGATCGATGCCAGTTCACAGCTGCTCTGGCGGTTTCCACCGAAGCGGGTGGAGGCGGAGGTGATCCGCGACACGATCCTGCAGGCATCGGGCGACCTCGATCCCTCCGTGGGAGGCCGCAGCTACCGCATCCACAACGAGAAAGCGACCTACGCCCAGTGGCAGGTGGTCGACAACCATGGTCCCGAGACCTGGCGGCGAATGCTCTACCAGGAGCGGATGCGACGGGTCGATGATCAGCTCTTCACGGCCTTCGATTTTCCCGACTGCGGGCAGGTGCGTGCCAAGCGGCCTGTCTCGACGACACCGCTGCAGGCCTTGAACCTGCTCAACAGTGCGTTTGTGATCGACCAGGCCGAGCGGATCGCCGCCCGCGCCATAAGCGAGGCAGACGGTCAGCCAGACGCCGCCATCGCCCTCTGCTTTGAGCGGCTACTCGGCCGACCGCCGACCGAAGATGAGCTGACTGCCTGCCAGGAAGAGATCCGAGGAGGTGACCTGTCGCTGGTCTGCCGTGCCCTGATCAACTCCAACGAGTTTGCGTTCTTGCCCTAAGGGTTATCTGATGTCAGAACCAGAACACCTCTCGCCTCACGGCCGTCGGCTGCTTGACCGCCGCAGCTTCCTCGGCACCGCTGGGCTGTCGGCTGCGGGCCTGGGGCTCGCGAGCCTGCTGCACGGTGAGCAACTGCTCGGCAACGAGTCGCTGACGGTCGGTGGGAAGTCGCCCCTGCGGCCGTCGATCGACCCCAATCGTCCCTACGCCGTGCGGCCGCCACACTTTGAGGCAGCGGCGAAGCAGGTGCTCGTGATCTACCTGCCGGGAGCGGTGAGCCATGTCGACACCTTCGACTACAAGCCGGCGTTGACAACGTTTGATGGCCAGAAGCCACCAGGCATCCCAGAGGTGACCTTCGAGGGGCCCACGGGAAATATCGCCAAGCCGTTCTGGGAGTTTCGGCCACGGGGCGAGACAGGCAAGATGGTCTCTGATCTCCTGCCGCACCTCGGTGGGCTGGTGGATGACTTCTGCTTCCTGCATTCGCTGACCACCGACACCAGCGCCCATCCGCAGGGAGAAAACTTCATGAACACCGGCTTCACGATGGAAGGCTTTCCATCGTTTGGAGCCTGGGTGACCTATGCCCTTGGCACTGAGAACCAAGAACTGCCGGCGTTTGTGGCGATCAACGACCCCCGCGGTCTGGCACGCAGTGGTAAGAACAACTTCGGCAACGGCTTTCTGCCGGCCGCCTTTCAGGGCACCGACTTCAACGCCAAGAATCCGCCGAGCAACCTTGCCCGCCCAGCTGCGTTGACGGCTGACGCGGACCGTCGCACAAATGACCTGCTGCAGCGACTCAATGCCGAGCACCTCGATCGCTATCCAGGCGATGCCAATCTTGCGGGTCGCATTGCCAGCTACGAACTCGCGGGCCGGATGCAGCTCTCAGTGCCGGATGTGATGGATCTTTCTGACGAGTCTGCGGCGACGCTGCAGTCGTATGGTGTGGAAGATGGCAGCGAGCTCCGTCGCGAGTATGCCAAGAACTGCATCCTCGCCCGGCGGCTGATCGAAAAGGGTGTGCGAGTGGTGCAGCTGTTTAACGGGAGCGATCCCTCGGGCGGCAATGGTATCACCAACTGGGACTCCCATTCCAACATCCTCAAGACGCATGCCATGCAGGCCGAGGTCATGGATCAGCCGACGGCGGCCCTGATTGCCGACATGAAACAGCGAGGGCTGCTCGACCACACGCTCGTGGTCTGGGCGACTGAGTTTGGCCGCATGCCTTTCCTGCAGGCCAATGGCACTGGCCGTGATCACAACCCCGACGCGTTTACATGTTTTCTCACGGGGGCTGGGGTCAAGCAGGGCTTCAGTTATGGCGAGAGCGATGAGTTTGGCTTCAAGGCGGCCGTCAATCCAACGACGGTCTACGACTTCAACGCAACACTCCTGCACCTGATGGGGCTCGACCACGAGCGGCTGACCTTCTACCACAACGGCCTGGAGAGACGGCTGACAAATGTGCACGGGCAGGTGATCAAGGACGTGTTGGCCTAAGGCCAACACGCTCGGCTCTGTGTACTGTCACGTCGATGCAACGCCTGCGCAACTTTGAAAACACAAGCCTGCCTGCACAGATTGCCACCCATG
>CALCGM010000683.1 GCA_937900985.1 uncultured Planctomycetaceae bacterium
GCGTCGACCTCCCAGCGAGGATCGCGTTCGAGGGCGTTGCGGAGGTAGCGGGTTTCCCAGCGGCTGCGACCATCCAGCAGCAGCACCCGTTGGCGGCGTGTGGTCACGCCCACCAGCAGGCGATGCGTTTGCCCCGGCCACGACGCTGCCGCCTCGCCCATCGGCTCCACCTCCACAAGCAGCGGCACGGCCAGCGTGCCGGTCGTCACGGCAGCCGACCCCCCCCGGCCGCTGCGAGCGAGCACCCGCTCGACAACCGGCTCGAGGGCACACCCAAACGCAACCGCGCGAGGGCCCGCCCCGTCGCTGATGAGCTGCTGCGACCAGAGCAGCGGCCCCGCGGCCAGGCTCTCCTCATCGGCAGCCGAGGGCACCGCCGTGGGATCGAGCCGGACCGAGAGCAGCCAGGCCTCGCCAGCCGGACGGTGGTCGACCAGTCCGATCTCCCCCTGCAGCCGGTCAGTCCGAAAGAGCTCACCTGGGGTCGTCACCGAACCGATGGTCATCCGTGGTGGCGGCTGTGAGGAACCCATGCCAACCACCCACACAGGCGATCGCTCCTGGGGCCAGTCGGTGAGCAGCTCCAGTGGCGATGGCCCCTGGTTGTGGCGGCCGTCGCTGAAGATCAGCTGCGGCTGCCGTCTGCTTTCGGAGCCATCGCCGCTGGCCTCCTCGGTCGCGTCGCTGCCCGGGCCAGCCCTGCGGAGAGGACGGCTCAGCGAGGTCGCTGCACTCCACACCTCCGGGCTCCACGATGCCGGCGGCGGCAGCGACGGCACCGCGTCGGTCGGCACGCTCCGCCACAGCAGGGATGTCTCCTCCCCGGCAAACCGGTAGACCTCAACCTCTCCCTGACCGGCCCATGTCTCCAGGCGGGGAATGTCGCCGCCAGCGATCAGATCGATGCTCCGCTGGTAGCGGCTCCTGGGCTGCTTGCTGTCGGCATCATCCGTCTCCTGCATGCTTGCCGATCCGTCGAGCCAGACCTGCAGCCGAGACGGCTCCCCGACAAACGCCCGATGCACGAGCGACGGCTCAAGCAGCATCGCCACGATCACCGCCACCGCCGCCGCCCGCAGGCTCGGCAGCAGCCAGCGAGCAGGTGAGGCGAGGTCGTGCGTTTCCCGGGAGGCGAGCCACCAGGCGGCTGCGGAGGCCGCCACGACGGCGATCACCGGCCAGGCCACCGGCAGGTCGGTGAGCAGCTGCAGCTGGGTCATCGGCCACCTCGTCTGGTGAGCCGGCCGGCCAGCAGCATCTCGGCAAAGAGCAGGGCGACGACAACGGCCAAGAGCCATCGCCAGACTTCCTGCCCACCCCTGCGGTTGCGGTCGTGTGCGAGAAACGCCTCGGCCGAGGCATGCAGCGTCGCTCCCAGCCGCTGGGCGAGCGTCGTCTGCTCTGCGGCAGTGAGAGGAGCGAGGCTCGACTCCTGCCGCCGGTCGTCCGGACGCCGCGGCGTGGCCCGCGAAAGATCGAGCAGCAGCAGCCGCTGCATCAGCGGCACAAACACCGGCTCCAGCGGCAGGCTGCCCGACGCCTCGTCCGCCGCGAGGGCCCACTGCAGCACGCGGCCCTCACCAAAGGCCGCCGCCACCAACATCGGCTGGCCGTGCTCCGCAGTCAGCAGCACCTCCGCCGGCCGATCCTCCGCCCAGGGTTCGAGCGTTCGCCAGGCGTCGAGCCGCACCGCATCGAGCCTGCCATGCTGCGGATCATCAAAGAAGGCCAGCAGCGGATCGGGAGAGGGGCCGCTGCGAAACGTTTCGCTGCCTGCGTCCTTCGCCTCGCCAGCCTCTCCACCGTCGGTGGTCGCGGCGGTCTCGCCATACCGCCATGGCAGGAGGGGATGCGGCGACGCTGGTCCCACCGCCCGCTCATACCAGGCCGGGTCCAGCCCCTCGCCAGCAAACACACAGAGCAGCCCTCCGCTGGCCACGCGAGCGGCCAGCCAGCCAACGGCGTCGTCGGGCAGCTGCGGCACATCGGCAAGCACCACGACATCGCTTTCCGTGACCATCGCTTCGCGGAGCTCTGCGACGCTGGTGCGGCGGACCACCGCTGCCTGCCCTTCGCCCGCGTCACGAGCCGACGACTCCAGCGCCAGCTGGAGATAGCCGGTCTCGCAGTCAAAGAGTGCCGGCCTCGGATCCTGTTCGATCATCAGCACACGGCGTGTCGGCAACGTCTGCAGCTGCAGGCTGTCGGCGTCGTCGGCGGTGATCCAGCCGGCGGGGTCATCGATCTCCACGAGGGCTTGGTGCGTGCCGGGCTTCTCGAAATCGACGGTCAGCCCCAGCTGGCTACGGCCAGCAGCCGGCAGGTCGACCTTTCGCGACATCAGCTCGCGGCCGTCGACCGAGAACCGCATGGGCACCGCTACCACAGGCTGGCTCCCGTGGTTCTCGAGGCTGATCTGCAGGTCGACTGGCTCTCCAAGGAGCGTGACCTCATTGGCGATTGCATCAAAGCTGGCGCTGACATTGGCCTGCGGCGACACCGGCACGGGAATCAGATGCAGCTCAGGACGCACCGCCGCGTCCTCCCAGCCGCGGCGGATGGCCGTCACCGCAGCCTCCACCGACTCCGACCAGTCACGCTGCTGAAAGTCACTCACCAGCACCAGCTGCCGATGCGGCTCCCGCGACGCATCCAGCGTTTGCTCTGCCAGACGCAGCCCACCCGCCGCATCCAGCGACACGGCGGAAGCCGTCAGCCGGGCGATGGCCCCCAGGGCTGGTCGCGGGTCGCGGCGCACCACGTCCCCGGCACGCGTCGCCTCGCCGCCGAGGGCGACCACCGCCAGCTCTGCCTGACCGGCAAGCCCGTCCACGATTCGGCTCGCCGTCGCCTCCGCCTGCTCCCAGCCCCGCGTTTCTCCATCGCCGTCGCCTGCCTGCCCCTGCATCGAGAAGCTGGTGTCGAGCAGGAGCGCTGTGGTGGAGCGGCCACCAGTCCCGCCGACCGCTGCGGTCTGCACGAGCGGCCGTGCCATGCAGACGGCCAACACAACGGGGATCAGGCACCGCAGCAGAAGCAGCAGCAGCGACCGCCACTCGATCTGCCGAGCGTTCTGCTGGTCGCTCACATCGAGCAGGTGCATCGCCGCCCAGTCGACCGACTGGAATCGAGCGCGATTGAGCAGGTGAATCCCCAGAGGCACCACGAAGGCTGCCGAGCCCAACAGAAGCATGGCGTTGAGAAAGCCCATCAGACCGCCTCGCGACGACCGAGGAAACGGGCGAGCAGTTCAGCGTGGGGCTCGTCGCTGCGGCAGGGCACGTGTGTGATCCGCCGCTGGGTGCATCCCTCGGCGATCGTCCGCTGAAACCGCTCAAGATTTCGCTGATAGGCCTTGCGAAACGACAGCGGATCCACGACCCGCTCCTGGGATCGGTTTTCCAGCGAACGAAACCGGGTGCGGGTGGAGAAGGGGAAGTCGAGCTCATCAGGATGCCAGACCTGAAAGAACACCACCTCGCTGGCGAGCTGCCGCAGAAGCGACAGGCTCTGCAGCAGCGGCTCAGGCTCGTCAAAGCCATCCGAGATCACGAACACCACGCCGCGCCGGCCCACCCGTCCCGCCACGCTTGCGAGCACGTTGGCCAGCCGCGTCTCGCCACCGCAGGCCGAGCCAGCGAGGGCCTGCATCAGGTGCTCCAGCTGCGAAACCCGGTTGCGGGACGGCAGCATCGTGCGAACCTGCGTGTCAAACAGGGCAAGCCCCACCGCGTCGTGCTGCGACAGAAAGAGATACGAAAGGCAGGCAGCCAGCCGCGTGGCAAAGAGGTGCTTACTGACGGCGCGAACGCCCGTGCCGGCGTAGGCCATCGAGCCGCTCTGATCCACCAGGAGCGTGGCGGTCAGGTTCGACTCCTGCTCGTACTGGCGAATGAAGAGCCGATCGGTTTTGCCGTAGAGTTTCCAGTCGATCGACCGCACCTCATCGCCACGGACGTAGGGGCGATGCTCCTTAAACTCAACGCTCACGCCGATGTGGGGCGAACGGTGCATGCCGACATGCAGCCCCTCCACGACGCCCCGCGCAAACCAGGCAAGCGCTGCCAGGCAGTCGTGGTCCTCAGCAGTAAGCAGGGGAGGGTGGGCCGGCATGACACAACGCTTTCTGAACGAAACGAACGAACTGGCTCACCCGGCAGACCGCAGACACGATCGTCTGTGCCGGGGATCGCCCCTGGACCACGACCGCCTTCAGAGCGGACGCACAACAGGCTCAGGGAGCCCTTCCATCGCCCTTGCCACAAGATCATCGGGCGTGATCCCTTCCGACTGCGCACGGAACGTGGGCACGATGCGATGCCGAAGCACCGCCGCAGCGAGCCGGCGAATGTCGGGAATCGTGACATGCGTCCGCCCCGCCAAGAGAGCGGCGGCCTTGGCTGCCAAGACCATCTGCTGGCCAGCCCGAGGGCCGGGGCCCCAGTCGACCAGCTCATCAACCCACGGCAGCGGTGAGCCGGCCGCGGGCCGCAGCGACCGCACCAGGTCGAGCACATACTGCTTCACATGGTCGGCCAAGGGAACCCGCCGCACGGTCGACTGAAACGCAATGATCTGCTCACTGCTGACCACCGGCTCAGGCGTTTCGATCGTGCTGCTGGTCGTGCGGTCGATGATCTCCGACTCCTCGTCGCGGCTGGGATACTCCACGAGCACCTGGAAGAGAAAGCGGTCACGCTGGGCTTCAGGCAGGGGATAGGTGCCCTCCTGTTCGATCGGGTTTTGCGTGGCCAACACGAAGAAGGGCTCGGCGAGCCGGTAGGTCGTGCCACCGACGGTGACCGCATGCTCCTGCATCGCCTCAAGCAGGGCCGCCTGCGTCTTGGGGGGCGTGCGGTTGATCTCGTCGGCCAGGAGCATCTGCGTGAAGATCGGTCCTTTCTCAAACACGAGATCGCGATGGCCGGTCTGCGGCGACTCCTGAATCAGGTCGGTGCCGGTGATGTCGGCCGGCATCAGGTCGGGAGTAAACTGAATGCGGTGAAAGCTCAGGTGCATCGCGTCGGCGAGCGACCGCACCATCAGCGTTTTGGCGAGCCCAGGAACCCCCTGCAGCAGGCAGTGGCCGCGGGCAAGGATCGCGATGATCAGCTGCTCGATCACCGTGTCTTGCCCAACGATCGCTCGGGCCACCTGCTCACGAATCCGCCGCACCGCCTCAATCAGCTCGGCAGCCCGCTGAAGATCCTCGTCCGTTGAGACACCTGCTGCTGGATCGGTCACGTCGATGATACTCCGGAGAATCGTTCACCCGCTGGCGGCCGCAGAAACAGGTAGTATCGTCGCAGCACAGCCTGAGGGCGAGGGGCACGACGAGGGAGCACTCCATCAATGCTGGATACGCACGCCACACCGCTGGAGGCGATTGCCTGCCACCGCATTGTGCCGGTGATCGCGATTGAAAACGTGGAGCACGCCCTGCCGCTGGCTGATGCCCTGCTTGCGGCCGGCCTCCCCGTGGTGGAGATCACGTTCCGCACCGAGGCAGCGGCGGCGGTCATCCGCCTGCTCTCCACCGAGCGGCCGCAGCTTCTCGTCGGCGCCGGCACCGTGCTCGACGCCGACACCGTCGATGCCGCGGTCGAGGCCGGGGCCCGTTTCGCGCTCGCCCCTGGCTGCCTGCCGCAAACCATCGAGAGGGCAGCCTCTCGCGGCCTGCCCTTCGTGCCTGGCGTGCAAACTCCTAGCGACATCGAGCGAGCCCGCAGCCTCGGCTGTTCGCTGCTGAAGTTTTTCCCGGCCGA
>CALCGM010000684.1 GCA_937900985.1 uncultured Planctomycetaceae bacterium
CCGTCCCGCTTGCGTGTGTATTCGCTTCGCGGCCCGAGGACCCGTCCCGTTCCCTACTCTGACAATGAAGTGGAGGGTCGGCGGGTCGGTGAGGGGGGTGTTTTGGCCGGCGTATACTCTTCGACCGTGAGGGGCTGCCGGTGGATGCGGTGGCGTGGGTTTTCACCTGTGGGGGAATGCGATGCGTCAGTCTGGTGCCTGGGGATGGCGTGGCCTGGTGGCCGGTGTGTGGTTGGCAGCTGCCGCGATGGTGCTCTCCGGCGGCAGGGCGTTGGCTGCGGAAGATGGGATCGCTGTGGCGCGGGGCGAGATGCGGTCGGGCACGTTTGAGGCCAGCGAGGTGTATCCCGGTACCACGCGGGGCTACACGGTGTATGTGCCGGCTGAATACGACGCGGCCACGCCGGCGGCCCTGATGGTGTTTCAGGATGGGCCGGCCTATGCCAAGGCGGAGGGTGCCTTCCGTGTGCCGGCAGTCTTTGATGAGCTGATCGCAGCCGGTGAGATGCCTGTCACGATTGCCGTGTTTGTGGAGCCAGGCCGCGTGGTGGCCACTCGCGAAGGGGCTCGGGACCGCAGCAACCGTTCGTTTGAATACGATGCGCTGGGCGACCGCTACGTGCGGTTTCTCGAAGACGAGCTGCTGCCGGTGGCTCTGGATGGGCTCAACGTCACCGACAACCCCAGCCAGCGGGCAATCTGCGGGATTTCCTCCGGTGGCATCTGTGCCTTCACGGCTGCCTGGGAGCGGCCGGATCTCTTTGGCCGGGTGATGAGCCACATTGGCAGCTTTACCAACATCCGCGGCGGCGATGCCTATCCGGTGATGATCCGCCGCACGCAGCGGGAGCCCAAGCCGCTGAAGGTCTACTTGCAGGAGGGCCGCGACGACCTCGACAACCTGTTTGGCAGCTGGCCGCTGGGCAACGAAGACATGGCGGCGGCGCTGCGGTTTGCCGGCTACAACCACACGCTGGTGATGACCGACGGCGGCCACTCAGGCAGTGAGGCCGGCAAGGTGTTTGCGGATGGCCTTCGATGGCTCTGGTCGGATCAGCCGGCAGAGCCTGTGGAGGCCGTTGAAGTTGCCGCGAGTGAGCCGTGGAAGCCACATCCCGACGCCGAGCCACGGGACGACGTGCCGCATGGCGTGGTGCGGGCGATGCCGGCGTTTGCGTCGCAGGTGTTTCCAGGCACGACCCGAGACTGGTGGGTCTACATTCCCGCGCAGGCCAAGCCCGACGAGCCGTGTGCGGTGATGGTCTTTCAAGACGGCCACGACTATGTCAAAGCCAAGGGCCGCTGGCGTGTGCCGGTTGTGTTTGACAACCTGATCGCGGCCGGCGCGATGCCACCGACGGTCGCCGTCTTCATCAATCCCGGCCACGATGCCTCGCGGGAAAAGCCCGAGAATCCCTGGCGGGTTTCCAATCGCTCGTTTGAATACGACTCGCTCAGCGACCGCTATGTGCGGTTTCTCGTCGAGGAGATTCTGCCAGAGGTGGCCACGCTTCAGCCGATCTCGGAGGATCCCGTGATGCGGGCGATCGGCGGGGCGAGCTCCGGGGGTATCTGCAGCTTCACCGCAGCCTGGGAACGGCCCGATGCCTTTGGCAAGGTCTATTCCACGATCGGCAGCTTCACCGGCCTGCGGGGAGGCGATGCGTATCCAGGGCTGATCCGCAAGACGGAGCCGAAGCCGATCCGTGTGTCGCTGACCGACACCTCAGGCGACCTCGACAACCCCTTTGGCAGCTGGCCGATTTCTAACCGGCGTTTGGCCGCGGCGCTGGCGTCGATGGGCTACGACCACCGCTTCGACTGGGCCGAGGGCTACGCCCACAACAGTGAGCATGCGAGCATGCTCTTCCCCGATGCGATGCGGTGGCTGTGGCGCGAGGGGCAGGCACGCCCCGAGGTCGACACCTCAGGCAACCTCGCCGGCGACATGACGCTGATGAAGCTGCTGTTTCCCGGCGAGGGCTGGGAGCTGGTCGCCGATGGCCTCGGCTTTGCCGATGGGCCCTGCTGCGATGCTGAAGGCAACTTTTTGTATTGCGACATGCGGGGCGGCGAGATTGTGCGGATCTCGGCAGACGATCGCTCCCGCCAGGTGATTGCCAAGGAATCGGTCAGCGGCCTGGAGTTTGGGCCTGATGGAACGCTCTACGCCTGCCAGGGCTCGCAGCAGCGGGTTATCGCGATCGACGTGGCAAGCGGGCAGGTGAGCGAGATCGCCAGCGGCCTGCAGCCAAACGATCTGGCAGTCACCAGCGACGGCATCATCTTCATCACCGAGACCGGCAAACAGCAGGTCACCCGCATCGATCCCACCACAGGCGAGGCCACCGCTGCCGATGTCGGCATCACCGGCCCCAACGGAATCGCGCTGTCGAACGACGGCGGCACACTCGTGGTCTCCGACTATCGGGGCGTCCGCAGCTGGATGTTTCGGGTGAGCCCAGAGAGCACGCTTGATGCCAAGAGCCCGACGCTCGCGATGCGGCTGCCGGTCGATCCGGAGGGGAGCTGGGAGTTTCATCAGCCGCCGCCCTACCAGGCGACCTCGCGTGGTGACGGCCTTGCGGTGGATGCCGCCGGCCGTTGGTATGTGACGAGCGCTGTGGGAATCCAGATTTTTGATCCCACGGGTCGACTGTCGGGTGTGCTGCCGGCGCCGCGGCCCGATAAGCCGCTGACCAGCTGCATCCTCGCAGGCCCCGAGCGGGATCAGCTCTTCATCACCAATGGCGACACGATCTGGCGACGCAGGCTGAAGATCGACTAAGCACCCGTGCCGAATCGTTGCGGTGGACGCAGCGATAGTTTTTCATACAGATGGGGCAGGGCAGTTGCCGGCCGGAATCCGGCGGCTTCCCTGATGGCTGATCGCAGCCGTGCTGGGATTCGTTCCTGAATCAGCAGCACGCATGCTGTGGTCATCTGGGAAGCACCTCGGAAAGAGGTTGCTATGCGTTCCCGCACGCTTCTTGATCGGCTCGTGGCGTTGGCCGGACATCCACCGGTTCGTTCTCGCCAGCACCGCCGGAGCCTGGCACGCGCTCGCCGCCGCAGCGAATCGTCGCAGCCGGCTCACGAGATGCTCGAGGGCCGTGCCATGATGGCGGGGCTCGTGCCGGGCTTTGAGGTCAGCGATGAGTGGGGGAGCGGCTTCAATGGCGACGTGGTGCTCTCCAACACCTCTGCGATGGCCGTGGAGGGCTGGCGGGTGCAGTTTGACTACCAGGGCGAGATCGCCACGCTCTGGAATGGCGTGATCGAGGAGCAGCAGGGCTCGACGTTTACGGTCACCTCGGCCCTCTGGAATGCTGTTGTCGCTCCCGGCGGCTCGGTGAGCTTCGGGTTCACGGCCGCCTCGGCCCCCTCGACAACTGTCACCAACCTCGTTGTGCTCGACGCCGGTGGCAGCCCGGCGAATCCGACCGATGACAGCGGCCACGCCAGCGACGGCGGCGACATGGGGCACGACCATCACGATGGCGGCCACACGATGCCTTCAGATGGCGGGATGACCGACAGCGGCTTTATCGATCTGGCCAGCTTTGGCATGTCGAGCGGCAGCGATCACACGCATCCCGACGACCTCACCGGCGGCCGCACGCGGATCACCACCGAGGCGCTGGTGGCCTACAACGGTCTCCGCGACTTCCTGGGCCTGGAGGCGGTCGAACTTGAGACGGTCGGCCAGTGGGCCTACGACAACCAGCTCACCAACAACAGCCAGGCCTGGGGCAACGATCTCAAGGGTGTGGGCCTCTACTACGCACTGCAGGGGTCGAAGGTCGGCTGGATCCGTGATGCCGCCTTCGACCCGCAGATTCTTGCCGATATTCAGCGGACTGCCCGGCTTGGCGCGGCCGCGGATGCCCTGGCCATGGTTGAGCAGTTTGGCCATGCGGGCCTCCGCGAATACCTGGCGGCTGAGGGGCTTGAGCAGGCCTTCGTCAACACGCTGAAGATGGAGCCACACTACGCCGGCTGGATGCACGACCGCTGCCATGGCTGGCTGGAGATTGAGGGCGTGGCGATTGCCCACGATGTCAATCATCTGACGGTGCTCAGCTACGACCAGACGCAGCCATTCATGAACGACACCTTCGAATGGCCGCAGTGGCCTGCGCTGCAGGTCTCGCACGCTGGCGTGATCGAGTATTTCCAGAGCATGCTGGTGCTCGGTGATCCGGTGGGACAGAACCTGGTGCCGCCCTCTGTTAGCCAGCCGGGTGGGCCCGTGGATGACGGCGGCGTGAGCGATCCGCCGCCCGCCCAGCCGCCCGCAGTTGATCCGCCGCCAGAGGTGACGCTGCCGCTGCAAGTCGCCTTCAGCGTGGCCGATATCCAGGTGGAGGAGGGCACGCTGGCAGCGGCAGCGGCTCGAGGACCGCTCGCCACGTCAGGCAATCAGATCGTTGACGCTGCGGGCAGCAGCGTCCGCATCGCGGGCGTGAACTGGTTTGGGATGGAGACGACAACCTTCGCCCCGCATGGCCTCTGGGCTCGGGGCTATCGCGAGATGATGGATCAGATGAAGTCGCTCGGCTTCAACACGATCCGTCTGCCCTACAGCGATCAGCTCTTCGACGCGTCGAGCACCCCCAACGGCATCGACTTCTCCAAGAACGCTGATCTCGCGGGGCTCTCGGGGCTTGAGGTCATGGATGCACTCGTCTCCTACGCCGATGAGATCGGCCTCTGGTTGATTCTTGACCATCATCGAAGCGACGCCGGCAACAGCGCGAGTGAGACCGGTCTCTGGTGGAGCCAGGCCTATCCCGAAAGCGTCTGGATCGACAACCTCACGATGCTGGCGAGTCGGTATGCCGCGAGCAGTTCCGTCGTGGGCATCGATCTCCACAACGAGCCGCACGGCCCGGCCACCTGGGGCGACGGCTCGGCCACGGATTGGCGGCTGGCCGCCGAGCGGGCGGGCAATGCCGTGCTGGCGGCCAATCCGAATCTGCTGATCATCGTGGAGGGGATTGAGCGGGCCTCGTCAGGCAGCTACTGGTGGGGCGGCAACCTTTCCAACGCCGGCGATTCTCCCGTGCGGCTGAATGTGGCCGACAGGCTCGTCTACTCGCCCCACGACTACCCGGCGAGCGTCTACGAGCAGCCCTACTTTGCAGACCCGGACTATCCCGCCAATCTGCCAGACGTCTGGGATGCCAACTGGGGCTATCTGTTTCGCGAGGGGATCGCACCTGTCATGCTCGGTGAGTTTGGCAGCACGCTGGAGACCGCCAGCGATCGGGCCTGGTTCTCCTCGATGATCGACTATCTCGGCGGTGACTTCGATGGGGATGGAAGCAGCGACCTCGCTGCTGGTGAGCAGGGCATCAGCTGGACCTACTGGTCGTGGAATCCCAACTCCGGCGACACCGGTGGCATCCTGGCCGACGATTGGTCAACGCCGGTCGATGAGAAGCTCAGCGAACTGACTGCGGTGCAGTTTCCTCTGGGAAGCCACGACCCGGGAGCCGACGTCGGCACACAGGTTGGCCGTGCGGCCACCTTCACGATTCAGCTCGACAGGGCCTACGAC
>CALCGM010000685.1 GCA_937900985.1 uncultured Planctomycetaceae bacterium
GCCACCAGCCCACACCGCCGGGCCAGCCGCTCAAGCACGGTGCCGGTGAACAGCTGCGACGCCCAGAGCTCCGGCATGCTGGCAACCGCGTCTTCCAGCATGCCGTTTGGATCATCAGCATGCGACTCGACCGCCCACCACAACAGCAAGGGCAGATGCGGATCAGACCGGTCGTCGCTGCGGTCTGCGGCGAGCATGGCCACAGCAATCGCGAGGCCACAGTCGCCTGGCAGCCGCTTGGCCGTGGAGGCCAGCTGCGAGCGGACCTGCGGGTCGGCGTCCTGGTCGGCAAGGGCAGCCAGCACCGCCACTGCTGTGGCAGGCACGTCGCTCGCGTCGCCCAACAGACGCACCAGCCACCGCCGCAGCCTGGCATCCGACGATGCTGCCACTGCCTCCAGCAGCTCCGTATCCGCCACAAACGCCTCGCGTCCTGCCAGCCGGGCGAAGGTCCAGAGCTCTTCCAGTCGGGGCGGCTCACCATGGATCAGCCGTTCCCGCAGGGCCGCTGTGGTCGCCGGCGTCGCCCGCGCCACCAGCTGCTCCACCGCGGCAAACCGAAAAAACCTGCTGGGGTGGTCAAAGAGGCCAAGCAGCTCCGCGTCATCGAGCATCCGCAGATCAAACTGCCGCCGCGAAGAGAGCACGCGTGAGGCGGTCGCATCGCCCTCCGCCTGGTCGCTCGGCCGCAGCCGATAGATCCGGCCGCTGGTCTTGTGCCAGTTGTCGCGGGGATCGACATGCGTCAGGCGGGTGTCGTACCAGTCGGCGAGATAGAGGCAGCCGTCGGGGCCGGTCACGATATCGACTGGCCGAAACCAGCGGTCGGCCGTGTCGAGGGGGTTCTCGAAGTCTTGGGTGCGGTAGGTGGAGCCCTCGGGAATCTTGTGAGCTGCAATCACCAGCCGCTGCAGCGGATTGACAGCGATCAACTGCCCCTGATACCGCTTGGGCATCACCACGTCGTCGTAGACCACCATCTCCTCGGTAAACCGCCGGCCGTCACCCTCGAAGGGCATGTGGTTGAAGAAGCCGAAGGCGTAGGGATTCGTCAGCGGCCCATGCTTGCCCCAGTTCTTCACGCCATAGCCGCCCTGCACATAGTGCATGCCGCGGGTCTCGCCCCAGTTGGTGCCTGAGAAGATTTCCCCAGCCGCATCCATCTCCAGGCCAAACGGATTGCCGCCCCCCTCGGCGAAGACTTCAAAGCGATGTTCCTGGGGGTGATACCGCCAGACACACTGCCCCTCGTAGGCCAGCGGGGCCTGGCTGCCGAGAGGGGCGACCACCTTCGCTGTCGTCGTGCTCCCATTGACGCCGTAGAGCCAGCCGTCGGGGCCAAAGAGCAGGCTGTTGGCCACCGAGTGTGTGTCTTCCAGGCCGAAGCCCGAGAGGTGCACAACCGGATCGGCATCCGGCACAGCATCGCCGTCGGCATCTGCGTAGCAGAGCAGATACGGCGGGTTCATCACCCAGATGCCGCCACGGCCCACGGCAACGCTCGTGGCGATGTTGAGGCCGTCAATCGCCACCTGGTGCGTATCGAAGCTGCCATCGCCGTCGGTGTCGATGAACACACTCACCCGGTCGCGGCCGGGCACATGGTGGGGCGGCGGAGCAGGCACCCGGTCAAACACCGCGCGCAGGTGCTGGTCGTACCGCACCACCTTGAGCCCGGCGGGAAAGGGATACTGCCGGTATTCGACCACCCACATCCGGCCCTGCTCGTCGAAGCTGATCTGCAGCGGCTGGGCGATGAGAGGCTCGCTGGCAATCAGGTCGACCGCCAGGTCATCGGGCAGCGTCAGCACCTCCAGGGTTGCTTCTGGCGACCGCGGCTGGCTGCCATCTCCAAGGTCGCCCCGCCCGGCAAACTCCCGCATGATCCGGGCCACCTCGGCATTGCCGGCCTGGGGAGGCGGATCCTCGCTCCTCGCTTGCCGAAAGCTGCCGCAGGCGGCCAGCATCGCGAGCAACGGCAGCAGCGTCGGCACCCACCGTCGCGGCGTTCGATCGCAAGACAGCATTGGCAGCCTCCTCGTGAGAGCCTCATCCCCCAATCAGCATGCTGGCCATTATGGCCCTGCTGCGCAGCGGCTGCATCATGGAGCCGCCAACCAGCGAAGCGGCTCGGCGGCGTCGGCATCGAGCCGGATCAGGCTGATCGAACCATCCAGGCTTCCCACGGCCAGCAGCCGGCCGTCGGCCGACACCGCCAGGCTTGTAGCCGCACCGCCACCGGTGGGAATCGTGCGGAGCCGCTTGCCATCGGCCACCGCATGCAGCCGCACCGTGCCTGAGCGATCGGCCACCGCCAGCCGGCCATCCGCCAGCAGGCAGAGCCCCTCGATGCTCTCCGCAAAGCCTTTGATCGAGCGAACTTCCTCGCCGCTGTCGGCCTTCCAGAATCGCACCTCTCCATCGGCACCGCCGGTGGCCACCAGCTCGTTGTCCAGCCAGCAGACTGCCGTCACCGGCTCGCCATGTTCGGAAAAGGTCGTCTGCAGCGTTCCGGAAGCCAGATCGATCACCTTGGCCGTCGCATCACGGCTCGCCGTCACCAGCCTCGTGCCATCCGGCGAGAGGGCCACCGCCTGCACCCAGTCGGCATGGTCTGTTCGTTCGCTCTGCTGCACGCCGCTGGCGGTGTCGTAGAGCCGCACGCTCTGATCGGCAGCGGCCGCTATCAGTCGCTCAGCATCGGCCGAGAAGGCGACTGAGAGAAACGCGTCGTCGGCACGCCCCAGCGATGTCAGCTGGGCTGCAGCGGCGGCCCCTTCACCGGCAGAGCCCACCGCCACGATGGCCGCCTCGCCAATCAGCCCCGGCGTGCCGGCAGCCACCGCGAGCCGCTGCCCATCCGCGGAAAACGCCAGGCCCTGCACCCGCTCCGGCAGGTTGGGGATGCGGCCGAGCAGCTGAGGCAGCGCTGTCTGCCCTGCCCCGCCATCAGCCACCGTCCGCAGATCCCAGAGGAGCACCTCGTGGTAGCCCGACGACGCAAGCCGCATGGCTGTCGGATCGAAGGCAACCGCCGAAACCGGCATCGCAGCCGGATACGTCGCAGGCGGCTCAGGCTGCACCGGCCGGGGCATGATCCGCACCAGGGCCGCGGTGGCATCGGCCCCGGCATCAAGCCTCGCCCCCAGCGCCACCCACCGCCGAATCAGATCGACCTCCTCCTCGGAGAGCGGCTCGCCGTCTTGCGGCATCGAGCCATCCGCCACCACCTCGCACAAGAGCGAGGCCTCATCGCCGGGCAGCACCGCAGGGCCGTTGGCACCAGCACTGAAGAGCCCTGCATAGGAGGTGAGCACATGCCCGCCGCCCGGCTCACGCGAGGAGTGGCAGGCGACACACCGCGCTCGCAGCAGCGGCGCGATCTGGTCGGCAAACGACACCCAGCGTCCACCCGCCCGCAGGATCGCCTCGATCTCAGCGGCCCGGGCAGCGAGCCCCGACTCCTGCTCCGCGGCAGCCTCCGCGTTTTGCTGCTCCCGCGCCGCCAGGGCGGCCGCCTCCGCATCGAGGGCCCGCAGCAGCTCCTGCCGTCGTCGCTCAAGCTCGCTCGCTTCGCGGCGGATCGCCGCGGCCTGTTCGCTGGTCGTCTGCTGCGCCGCCTGCAGGGCTGCCCGCTCCGCGTCGAGCCGCTCCACCGTCGACGGCAGGTCGGCTGGCTCGGACGCCTCCGCTGCCCTCACACCGCCCGAAGCGACGGCTGCCAGCAGCAGCATGCCCCCCGCGGTGCACGCCTGCCGCATCCATCGCTGTGTGAACATTGCTGTGAACACCGTTGTGCGAGCTTTCCTTGTCTGTGAGGGCTGCAGTCACAGCCGTGCTGGAGCCCCTGCCTCCCGGCCGAGCCGAATCGGCTACGCGATCACCTCGGTCACCGGCTTACCGGCGATCGCCAGCGGCCGCCCTCCCAGGTCGTGCACCTCAGACGCCGGATCGATCCCCATCAGCATGTAGAGCGTGGCGGCGAGGTCTTCCGGCCGCACCGGATGCTTGGCTGGAAACATCCCCTGGGCATCACTCGCCCCGTGCACATAGCCCCGCTTGACCCCACCGCCGGCAAGCAGCGCCGTGTAGCACTGCGGCCAGTGGTCGCGGCTGGCGTTGTCGTTGATCTTCGGCGTGCGACCAAACTCCCCAACCCACACGACGAGCGTGTCGTCGATCAGACCCCGCTCCTCCAGGTCATCCAGCAGCACCGAAAGCGTCTGGTCTGTCAGCGGGTGATGATACTTGTCGACGATCTCATACATCCGGGTGTTGTCGAAGCCGTGGGTGTCCCAGCCGCCGGAGTCGACGCGGCGGCCGCCGATCGATTGGGCGAAGTAGACCGTCGTAAAGGTCACGCCCGCTTCCACCAGCCGCCGGGCGAGCAGGCAGCTCTGGCCGTAGCTCGTTGGCCCGTAGCGATCACGAACCTCCTGTGGCTCGGCCTCCAGGTCGAAGGCCGACTTCACCGCAGGGCTCGTGAGCATCCCAATCGCCTTGTCGTAGGCGGTGTCGAAGCCACCGACCTCCGCGGATCGCTCAAGCAGCCCCGCCTGCCGATCCACCATCCGCAGCAGCTCGCGCCGCCGCTGCATCCGCGACAGCTCAAGATCGGCTGGCAGGGCCAGCTGGGGCAGCTGGAAGCCCTTTTCGGCCGGGTCTTCGGAGAAGAAGAAGGGGTCGTGCCGCTTGCCGAGAAAGCTCGCATGCTGGCCCGGCGTGACCGAGCCGTCTGAGATCGTGTGGGGATAGGAAACAAACGTCGGCATCTCGCCCCGGCTGGGCCGCAGGGCATCAACGACCGAGCCATACGCCGGCCAGAGGTCGAGCGAGTCTCGCAGCCGCTGGTCGTCGCTCGGCGGAGCATGGCCGGTCAGGGCGTAGTAGCCGGCGGAGTTATGGTTTTTCATCGTGTGGGTCATGCTGTGGATCAGCGTGACCCGGTCCATCCGCTTGGCCATCTCCGGGAAGTGCTCAGACACCGGCAGCCCTGGCACGACGCTCGGCATCGCCGCCAGCGGCCCGCGGATCTCCGCTGGGGCATTGGGCTTGAGGTCGAAGGTGTCGAGATGGCTCGGCCCACCCCATTGAAACAGGAAGATCACCCGCTTGGCCCGCACCGGCAGGTCAACGCCCGCCGATGCCACAGCCCTCGCGGCGGGCAGCTGCAGCCCCAGCAGCCCGGCGGCCCCCGCCGTCAGCAGCGACCGGCGGCCAAACGCAGCCTGATGAAAGCTCGAACAGCCTCGGTGGGTGTGCGACATGGGAATCGTCTCGGGATCGGGGAGGTGCGGGGGAGGCCAGCTGGTCGTCTCCCGCTGCCGGCTTCAGTTGCGAAAGAGCAGTTCCTTGGCGTTGACCAGGGCCCAGGCGAGGTCTTCGGCAGCCTCGCGTGGAGTGGCCGCCGCGGCAAACGCCTCCACGGCTGAGGCCTTCTCATCGGCCGTGGGCGGCCGCACGAGCGCGGCCCAGAAGAGCTCGTCGACGATCGCTTCCGGCGAAAGATCTGCCGAGAGCAGCTGGGTGAGCCGATTGGCATCGGCAGCCAGACGTCGGTTGAGCCCCGGGCCGCCGACGAGGGTCAGCGCCTGAGAGAGCGTGGGCTCGTTGCTCCGCTCGCACTCGCAGGCCAGCAGCCGCTCCGGCTTGCCGAAGAGCCGCAGAAACTCATCGCCATCCGCCGCCTTCCGCCTCACCCGCTCCACGCCCGCCAGCTCGCCGGCCCGTGTGCCCTCGTCGTAGCCTTCAAAGCGGGCAGCCACGCCAAGCGCCGCCACCTGCGCATCGAGAATCCGCTCGGCCGACCGCCTGCGGACGATCGCGCGGGCATAGAGCTGCGGATCGTCGACGAGCGGCCCGGGGGCCGGATGCTGCGAGGCGAGGCCGTAGGTCTGTGAGGTGCAGATCAGCCGCACCAGCCCACGTACGTCGTGGCCGGAGGCGATGAAGTGATCGGTGAGCTGCTCGAGCAGTTCTGGGTGCGACGCCGGATTCGTGTCGCGGAGATCGTCGACCGGCTCCACGAGCCCGCGGCCCATGCAGTGAAACCAGATGCGGTTGACCTGCGAGCGGGCGAAGCGGCGGTTGGCCGGTGAGGTCATCCAGGCGGCCAGCGCCTCAAGCCGATCCCCGTCAGGGTAGCCCTCCTCGCCGAGCAGCCTGGGGGTTGCTGGGGCGTCGGTGCGTGGGTTTTTCCGTTCCTGAAAGTCGTTGAGCTGCACGATCTGCTCACCGACAAACTCATGCTTGTCGAGATCGTCTTTCCGCTCGTTCTTCACGATCTCGTAGTCGATGCCGGTAAACACAGCCGACCAGTCGTGATACTCGTCCTGCAGCCAGCGATCGAAGGGATGGTTGTGGCACTTGGCACAGCCGATGCGGGCGCCGAGAAACACCTGGGCGGTCGTCTCGGCCCGGATGATCGGCTCGCGATGGGCCCGCCAGAAGTTGGCCGGCGGCACGTCGTAGGTGCTGCCGCGGGCCGCCACAATCTCTCGCACGAACGCGTCGAGTGGCGTGCCCTCGGCAAAGCTCTGCCGCATCCAGGCGTGAAACAGTTCAACGCCCTTGGCATCGAGCGTCTTCTCCTCAACCCGCAACAGGTCGCTCCAGATCCCCGCCCAGACATCGGCCCACTCTGGCCGAGCGAGCAGCCGGTCGACCAGCTGCTCCCGCTTGTCGCTCGCCTGGTCAGCCTCAAAGGCCTTGGCCTCGTCTGGCGTCGGCAACACGCCGAGCAGATCGAGAGAAAGCCGCCGGAGAAACACGAGGTCGCTCGCGGCCGGCGCCGGCTCGACGCCGAGCTGCTGCAGACGGGCAAACACCTGCTCGTCGATGATGTTGGCAGGCTCCGGCCCACGCCAGAGAGCAGCCTCGCCTTCGCGGGGTGGCACCACCGCCACCCGGGCCACGGCCTGACCACGAAGATAACGAACCGTCACCGTCGCCAGGCCGGGGCGGTCGAAGCCCACCACGCCGTCGGCCGTCACGTCCACGAGCGGATCCGACGGTTCATACACCGCCATCCGTGTCACATCCCGGCGGCTGCCATCGGCAAACTCTGCCGTCACCGTAAGCGGCACGTCAGCCTGTTCGCCGGAGACCACCGCATCAGCCGGCTCCACGATCAGCTCGGCAACGCCTACCGCATCGGCGGCCGGGCCGGCTGCGGCGTCGCGGATCCACCGCTCGAGCACGGCCCACTCGGGATCCTCCCGTCCAAACCGCCGCCCACCGCCATGGGGCACCTCGGCGGTGGCCTTGAGCAGAATCAGGCTGCGGCTGGGGTCGATGCGATTGATCCGCCGGCCGTCGGCCGAGGCCACGAGCTCCTGCCAGTCGGCCGCTGGGTCTTGCCCCCGCAGCGAGAGAAAGAAGCCGCCCTTGCCATTGAGGTTGCCGTGGCAGGTGCCGGCGTTGCAGCCCCCCTTGGAAAGCACCGCCATCACATCACGGTCGAAGGAGACCGCCGCTGCGGCCTGCTCGATGGCCGCCTGATCAGCCCGCGCGGCTTCCGGCAGCAAAAGCATCCCGAGCAGCATTGCCGCCGCGGCCCACAGGGCTGCGGGGGTTGCTGTGAGCTGCGGCCCCCTTGGGGCCCACTGGCAAACTGGGGCCCACTGGCAAACAGTCGTGTCTTGGACGGGCATCACGGCGATCAACTCTCCGGCGCAGCACGAGGCTCGCAGACTCTCTGCAGATCCTTTCTAGGGTACCTCACCTGCCGCTGGCAGGCCCAGCATCCGCTCGCCGCGGAGAGCCGCTCAGCCGGACAGCTCCGGGATCGGCTCGCCTCGCGGTGCGAGCAGCACGGGACGGCCGGAGAAGTCGGTCACGCCTGAGTGGATGCGGTCGATCCCGAGGTGGTGGTAGAGCGTGGCCAGAAAGTCGTCCGGGCCCACGCGACGATCGATCGGATCCTCCCCCACGCGGTCGGTCGCACCGATCACCGCACCGGTGCGAATGCCACCGCCGGCGAAGAGCATCGTGTTGGCCCGCGGCCAGTGGTCGCGGCCCGGCTGCACCGTGCCCGCAGCCCCGCTGGCCACGCCGCCCCCGCTGCTGGCCACATGCGAGATCCGCGGCGTGCGGCCAAACTCCCCGGTCACAATCACCATCACCCGCTGATCAAGCCCGCGTGCGTAGAGGTCTTCAATCAACGCCGACACCGCCTGGTCAAACGGTGGCGCGCGGTAGGCGAGTGCCTCAAACACATGATGGTTGACCGCGTGGTCATCCCAGTTGGCCACACGGCCGCAAAGCGGCCCGTCAAACTCGGTCGTCACCACCGAAACCCCCGCCTCCACCAGCCTTCTGGCCATCAGGCACTGCTGCCCCCAGGCATTGCGGCCGTAGCGTTCGCGAACCGCATCCGCCTCTTCGCTGAGGTCGAAGGCCTTGCGGGCTTCGGGGCTCGTCAGCAGCGACAGCGCCTGGGCCTCGAAGCGGTCGCAGGCCTCCATTGCCCCACTGGTGTCGAGGCCGCGGGCGATGCGGTCGAGCCGGCCGGCGAGCGTGGCCCGGTCTGAGAGCCGCTGCACGGCCGCGTCGCTGCCGAGGTCGAGGTTCGGCACACGGAAGTCGGCTGCGTCGGGGTTGCCCGTCACCTGAAACGGCCCGAACGATGGGCCGAGGTAGGCCGGGCCGGCAATCACGAAGTTGTCGTAACGATCCACCGGGTTGACGGCGATGTAGTTGGGCAGGGCCGACTGCCGGTGACGACGGGCAAAAGCCGCCACGCTCATCCAGTCTGGATGCACCGGTGCGGGCTTGTCGGCAGCATCACGATCGCCGGAGAGCACCTGCAGCGAGCCTGCCGGATGGCCGCCGCCATCGTGGGCGATGCTTCGCAGCAGAGTGAAGCGATCGGCAACCTGGGCGATCTTCGGCAGCAGCTCGGTCAGCTGAATGCCCGGCACGTTGGTGTTGATCGGAGCGAAGGGCCCGCGAAACTCACGCGGGGCTTCCGGCTTGGGATCAAAAGTGTCGAGGTGACTGCAGCCGCCGCGGAGCCAGACGAGGATCACGGCGGTGTCGTGCCGCTCGCGGCCGCCGGCCGCCTGCTTCCCGCCGCCGGCCTCACTGGCCGCAGCCTGCCGGCGAAGCACGTCTGCCAGCGAGAGCGAGGCAAAGCCGCCAAGCCCCGCCCGCAGCAGCTCACGACGGCGGAGGCGTTTGAGCGGATTTCCACGGCGCGTCTGCGGCATAGCAGCCCCTCCAATGCTCGTAGCGTACCACGCGTCGCGTTCGCACGGATGCCCGGCTGGCAGGAAGCATCTGCGCACAAGCGTGCGCAGCACCGTCGCCACGCCTTTTGTTTCGCGGCTTGCTCACGCGGTTGCTCATGCTGTCAACTCGCGGACTGCTGCTGTTGTCGCAGCCGTCTCATGCCAATCTCCTGGAGCGCACCATGATCCGCCATCTCCTGCACACCTGGGATCTCAACCTCGGCTACGCGAAGCGGCTGGTGGCCGATATTCCCGACGACCAGATGGCGGTGCAGCCTGCACCAGGGATGAATCATGCGGCCTGGGTGCTCGGTCACCTCGCCTGCACGGCCGACATGCTCGGGGGGATGCTGGGCCTCCCGCCCGTCTGCCCAGACGACTGGCCAGCCCTCTTCGACTGGAGCTCAAGCCCGACGAGCGACGCAAACGCGTATCCTTCGAAGGCCACGCTCCTGCAGGCCCTCGAAGATGCCCACGCGGCCATCGCTGCCGCGTTGCCGGATGTCGCTGAGGCTCGCTGGCAGGAAACCACGCCCCTGGAGGCCGTGCGGAGTTTTCTGCCGACGCAGGGCGACTGCTTTGTGTTTGTGATGGCTGCCCACGAAATGATGCACCTCGGGCAGCTCTCGGCCTGGCGGCGGGTGCAGGGGATGGGCCGGGTGTGAGCCGCAGCCGTCCTGGCCCAGCGAGTGCGAAGGCTGGCGAGATGGCTGGCGCGATGGCCGGCGAGAAGGCTGGCAGCTCCGCGGCTTTCCCCGATCCGGCCGCCGTGCGATACTCTGCGATCCGTCGGCCGACTGTCGGCTGGGGGCCAATCGGTTGCCGCCAGCCGCCAGCATGATCCGATCACCCAGCGGTTTTCCCGCAAGAAAACCGCACTTCGGGCCCGTAGCTCAGCGGTTAGAGCAGGGGACTCATAATCCCTTGGTCG
>CALCGM010000686.1 GCA_937900985.1 uncultured Planctomycetaceae bacterium
TGGGTGAAAACAGCAGCAGCAGGGAGCTGGCAGCTCCGCCGTGCCGCGAAAGGTTCATCCCGCAAGACCGCGGGGAGGAGGCAGCTCAGGAGCAGCAAAGACCGTCGGTGACGACTCATCGACGAGAGCAATCGTGCCGGTGGAGGCGAGCCCGGCGTGGGTCATCGCCGGATGCAGAGGCACAACAATGGCGATGCCTCCGCTCAGCCAGCCGCTGGCAATCCCGCCGCAGGCGAGCATCGCGGAGAGCACGACGGTGCGGCGGCGGCCAGACTCGGGCTCGCGGTCAGGCTTGGCCGCGGCCGCCGAGGTCTCAGGAGACCCTGGGTCGGCAGGCGGGGTGGCGGCGAGCGACTCGTAGTCAGAACAGATTTCGGCTGGGTCGTGGAGAGCGGGAAGAGCCGGCGACGAGCGTGAAGGCGATGCCGCTGTGGTGCCGGCACAGCACGAGCCCGGCAGCTGATGCTCGCTCGCTGTCACCGGAATCTCGCGCTCGGGCGTTGTGTCGGCAGAGCAGCAGCTCGCCTCGCCCGGTGGATCCGCCGGCTCGGTCGCACAGCACGACGACTTCTGCTGCTGGGATTCAGTCGCTGGCGGCGACGGAGAATCTGGTGCATGGTCTTCGGCAGCGACCCGATGCGCAAGCGCCGTCAGCACCGCCGGCTCAAGCCCGTTGGCACGGGCCCAGGCGAGGAGCTCCTGGGGCGTGTGGCAGCAGCAGGAGGAAAAACATTGCGTCGCTGAGCTGCAGCCGCAGGGCTTGCTCTGGCAGGGGAAGGGCTGCGAGCGGTCCTTGGCCGCCAGCCGTGCAGCCGCGACATCCTCGCCACCGACAGCCATGGTGAGATCGGTCAGGCCTCCCAGGGGAAGCGGCAGCCCCGAAGCCACCAGCGTGTGCATCACCACTGCCAGCCAGCCAACGCGTCGCCAGCAGCCGGGCCGAAACGGCCTGCCGAAGGGGCACGGTGTGGTGGGGAGTGAAGGCATCAGAGGGCCGCGGGTCGACCACCTCTCCAACAACGCACCACCGCTCGCTCCTCGCACCGTAGATGACCGCCGCCTTACAGGAGGGAAACCTGCTTGGCTTTCTTCTCGGCTGTCTTCTGTGCTTTCTTCTCAGCTTTTTCAGGTTTACGGGCGACCACTCAGCCGCAGCGGGGTGCGACGCACGCAACCACACCACGAAAGCCTGAACTGCCCAAACCCTCAAAACCACGAGCACAAAACTTGGCGAGAAGGCTGGTCACACCGACAGAGAAAACCGCACACATGCTGTGCGGAAGCGGCTGCCGTAGAGAGAGGTGCGACGAGAAGCGTGTCTCGGGAGGGATATCGAATCGAGAATCTTTATCTAACGCAGCCACGCCCGTCCCGCCATGCAAACTCGTTGTGAAACCCTGCGGCAGGCGGGAGAAAGGCGGCCGATGCATCGTGTGTGGGCCGGCTGAGCGCGAGCGGCGAGGGAGGCGGCTTCACGGCCCGAGAAGCGCCAGAGGTATGACTGCCACTCCGTCGGGTCTGCGGAAGGCCTGTGGCCCGGTTGAGATCACGACCATATCGAGCAGGTCGTCCTCGAGTTCTCGCTTCAGCCAGTGCAGATGCTTCACATCGGCATCATCGATCGAGCCCCCGAGCTTGACTTCGATGGCCAAGACCTTCCCGTCTGCCCGCTCGACGATGAGGTCGATTTCCCGCTCACCGCGATACGTCCGCAGGTGGCCGACCCGCGCCTCGTTGGCCTGGGCATAGACCCGAACTGACAGCGCGACGAGCGACTCAAACAGACCTCCCACCAGTGGTCCCTTGCCTGGCTGCTGAGCCGCTTCTCCGGCAAGCAGGGTCTCGGGGGTCGCTCCCAGAAGCCGCGCTGCCAGCGCCGGATCGGCCAGATGATGTTTGGGAGGGTGGGCCAGTCGGGCGATCGGATTTCTGCTCGGGATCCAGCCAGGCACCGGATCAACGATCCAGAGGCGTTCAAGAAGGTCCCGATAGGGCCGGGTCGTCTGCCGGCTCGGCTTGTTCCCCTCCCCTCCGGTCGCAGCGTCGCGGATCGTCTCATACGACGCGGAGGTTCCCGTGGCTGCGGCATAGGCCCGCAGCCAACGCCGAACAAGCTCTGGCCGACGCACCCGCAGGCCCATTTCCTCGAAGTCGACGTCTACGATCCGGCTGAGGTAGCCGTCGAGCTGCGCCCGCAGCGGCCGCCCGGTGAGGCCTCGGAGCCCAGGAAACCCAGACTGCAGAATCTCCTCGACATAGTCACGCAGCGCAGAGCGACTCACTCCAGCGATGGGCTGCCGCTGTCCGCTGAGCAGCTCCGCAAGGCTCACGGTAGGCGTCTCCCGCTCCCGCTCGCAGAACGACAGCGGTCGCATGCGAAGACTGACGATGCGGCCCGCGCCTGAGTGGGTGCCGGCATTCCCGGGGCTCGCGGATCCGGTCAGCAGAAAGCTCCCGGCTGCGGCACCCTGGTCGACTGCTCGCTTGACCGCATCCCAGATGGGTGGAAGTCGCTGCCACTCATCGATGAGCAGCGGCCGTTTTCCCTGCAACGCCAGATCAGGATCCGCCGAAGCCACTTCGCGTTCGGCAGGGACGTCAAACCGCCTGATGGTTTCCGAAACACGTGCTGCCGATTCGGTCTTGCCAACACCCTTCGCGCCCTCAAGCGTGAGTGCCGGCACGGCGGCCAACAGTCCCGCGAGTTCCGCATCCAAAACACGAGGTATATACCGTTTTTCCTGCATGAAGCATTAGCATACTGTTCAGAATCGCAACTTTCTAATGAGCATTTCTGCATCTTTCTACTGTGCAAATTTGCGAGCCCTGGGTGTGCGTTCATACGCCGCCCGTTGAGATGGTCGAAGAGGCAACTCGGGCCTCGCCGAGGGCTCCCGGTCGACTGCTTGAGCCGTCCGCTCTCAGCCCGCCCGGGCATCGACCTGCAGAAACTGCATCCACTGCATCTCGTCGGCGAGTCGCAACACCCCCAGGCGGTTGGCTGCCTCCATGCCG
>CALCGM010000687.1 GCA_937900985.1 uncultured Planctomycetaceae bacterium
GTGGAGTGCCCGCATGCGGGTTACATCAACCTTGCAATGAGCTACGCCGATGCCTTCGATCTCGTGCCCGGCTTCGATGCGACCACGCTGACCTCGTCGCTCGGCTACGACGGCAGCATCTCTGAGATGTATGCAGCCTGGGTGAGCGGCTGCAGCGTGGTGCTGATCACCAAAGAGCAGGTCCGCTCGGGCCCCGATCTCGTGCCGCTGCTGGCCGCGGCCGAAGTCACCGTGCTCTTCTGCCCGCCGGTGCTCCTGACCACGCTCACCACGCGGCCGGAGATCGATCTGCCCTGGCCGCTGTGCCGCTTCATCGTGCCCGCGGGGGAGGCCTTTCCGCCGGCGCTTGTGGAGCCCTGGACCCGCGGCGGCCGGCAGATCATCAACACCTACGGCCCCACCGAAGCGAGCACCGACACCAGCCGGCAGAGCCTCAGGCCGGGCGAGCCCGTCACAATCGGCTCGCCGTTTCCCAACGTGACCTACCTGATCCTCGAGGAGGGTGGCCTTCGCGAACGGCCGCATGGGGAGATCGGGGAGCTCTGCATCGGCGGCGTGCATCTGGCCCGCGGCTATCGAAACCTTCCCGAGCAGACGGCGGAGAAGTTTCTCGAGCATCCGCGGTTTGGCCGGCTCTACCGCACGGGCGACCGCTGCTGGATCGACCCCGTGCTGCAGCAGGTTCACTTTCTCGGCCGCGTCGATGCCCAGCTGAAGGTCCGCGGCCATCGGGTGGAGATTCAGCCGATCGAAGACCTCCTGCAGACCCGGTGTGCCGATATTGAGTCGGCAGTGGTCGACTACCAGGGAGAGGAGCTGATCGCGTTTGTGGTGGCGGCCGGGCTGGCTGCGGAGCATCTGCCGGCTGGGTGCGAGGTGGCGGCGGCCCCGGAGGTGTGGGCCGCCCGCGTCCTGGCGGAGCTGGCCGCCGAGCTTGCCGAGCCGTCGGTGCCTTCACGGCTCTTTCTCGTGCGATCGTTCACGCTCAAGCCGCTCTCGGGAAAGATCGATCGCTCGCTGCTGCCGAGAATTGACGCGGTCAAGGAGCCGCCGCGGCTCGTGTCGCATGACGCCGCGATCGCCGCGGGCGGATCGGCGGCTGCGGAACCGCACACGCCGGACAACGCAGCGGGAGAGGGAGATGAGGAAGCGGAGGAGCCGCTCACGCTCTGCCGCAGTGTGCTCGGCCCACAGCTTGGATGGCACGACCGCTTTGCCGACCATGGCGGCCACTCGATTGCGATTGCTCGCCTCGCGCAGCAGCTGCAGGCGGCTGGCTACGCCGTGAGCGTGCGGGATCTGCTCTCGCAGACGGCGACGGCGGCCGATGTTGCGGCGCGGGGAAAGGTCGCTCCCGCGGCCGGTGAGGCCAGGGCCGAGCGGGCGGCGGCGGCTGTCGCTCACGAGGCTCGCGACGATGAGGCGGCCGCCGTGCTCTCGCCAGCCGTCTTCACGCTCCTGCAGATCGTGCTGCTCTCGCTGCTCTACCTGCCGGGGGCAGCGGGCCTGATCGCCGTGGTCACGGTCGGGCAGCTTGACCGTTTCGCGACGGAAGCGGGGCTGGTCGGCTTTCTGGTGGGCGGTGTGGTGGTGGCGGTCGCGGCGGTGCTGCTTCCCTTTGCGGCGGTTGTGTGGGTGGGCCTGCTGGGGGGCGCGATGGGCCGCTGCTGGAGCACCACGCCGGCGGGTGTGTATCCCAAGTGGAGCTGGATGCATCTGCGGGTCTGGTGGCTCGGCCGCAGCCAGCAGCTGGTGCTTCAGCCGCTCTCCACCTCGCTCCGCTGGCCGCTGCTGATGGCGGCGGTCTTGCGGAGGCTCGGAGCCACGGTGGGCCGCGGTCTGCAGGCTGCCCCAGACGTGGAGTTTTATGGGCCGCTGAGTCTGCTTGCGATTGGCGATGAGGTGGCAATCCAGTCGGGGGCCTGCATCGCCACCTGCCGCTGGGTTGGCCAGGAACTGCATCTGGGCCGGGTGCAGCTTCACGACCGCTGCGTGGTCGGCATGCGGGCGGGGGTCGCGGCAGGTGCAACGCTGGGGCGGGGCAGCTGCGTCGGGCCGCTCTCCGCACTCCACGGTCCGACAAACGACGCCGAGCGTGTGTGCGGGGCGGCCGCCGAAGAGCGAGCCGCGGCGACGCGGCTTGAGCGGCCGGCGGTGGTGCGGCCAGCGGTGCCGTCTGCGTGGCACCGCGAGGCTGCTTTGGTGGCGGCGCAGGTGGGGCTCGAGCTGGCCCTTGTGGTGCTGCCAGCGGCGGTGATTGCCTGGGCCACCGCCAGCGTGTCGCTCGGCGTGGCTTCAGACCGTGGTGGCCGGCTGGCAGGCATGCCGCCGGGGCTGCTCGCGGGCTGGCTGGCGATCTATGCCGTGGTCACCACCTGGCTGACGGTGGTGGCGACGTCGCTGATCGGCTGCGTGTTTCTTCGGCTGACCCGCTTCTCCCCGGGGCTGCGGCCGATCGGCGGGCTGGCGGCCTGCCTGCTGTTCTACCGTCAGCGAAAGATGAATCAGATTCAGCGGATCTGGAGCTGGTCGATCACGGGGCAGTATCTGCGGGCGCTCGCCGGGCTGCGGCTGGAGCGGGTGGGGGCGAGCGAGTGCGACGTGATGTTCAACCTCGTGCCCGAGATGGTTAGCAGTAGCGCCGAGGTGTTCTGGTCGCACGGCTGCTACACGAGCGTGCTCTCCCATGATGCGAGGCATGTCTGGCTGGGGCAGGCCGATCTGCCGGGCGAGGTGCTGGTGGGCAACAACGCGGTGGTGGAGGCAGGGCAGTTTCCCAGTCGGTTTCTGCTGGGGGTGTCGACGCCGGCGAGCGATGCCCGCTTTCGCCGGCAGCTGCGATCGAGGCCAGGCAGGCCGCTGACGGTTGCCGGCAATCCACCGCTGCGGTTTGCCACGGCGGGTGAGCCCGGCGAGGCTCGCCACGACCCGCTGCCGGGCTTAGGGCTGTTTTTCGTGCGTGTGCTGCTCAACGATGTCTTGCGGGTGTCGCTGCTGCCGATTGCCGAGGTGCTCATCTACGCGGTGCTGGTGATCGGGCTGGTGGCGATGGGCAGCCCGCCGCTCGCGGCTGCCGTGCTGGCGCTGCTGCTGACCGAAGCGATGTTGGTGGCCATGGCGGTGGCTGCCAAGGCGGTGCTCGTGGGCAGCCGCTGGGGCCGCGATGATGCCACGCCGTTTTGGTCGCTGCGGCACTTCTTCTACTTTTTTTCCCAAGACTGCTTCTTCGTCTGGTGCCGCCGGCCGCTGCGTTTTGCGGCTGGCACCCTGCTGGCCAACCCGATCCTGCGGCGGATGGGCTGCCGCATCGGCAGGCGGTCGCTCTTCAGTTCACCGATGCAGGCGTTTGACTTCAACGCCGTCAGCGTGGGCGATGACTGCGTCGTCAGCGGGATTCTGCAGCTGCACAGCTTCGAGGAGATGCGGCTGAAGGTGAAGCAGTTTGCGCTGGGCGACAGGGCGGCGGTGAATGTGGGGGCGACGATCATGGGAGGCGCGGGCATCGCAGCCGATACCACGATCGACTCCCACGGTCTCGTGCTCAAAGACATGCAGCTCGCCTCGGGCCGCTACCGTGGCAGTCCGGCGGAAGCGGGCGGGCCGCATCAGCATCAGATCGCAGTGGAAGCATGCGATGCCGATTGATGGAGCGAGGCGAGGGGCCGGCATGGAGGACACGATGATGGGCAGCGCACGGTTTGGCGAATGCCGCGACGAAGCGGCGGTGGTGGCCCACTTTGCTTCGGTGGCCTCCGCACTGCCGCTGCCATTCGGTGGGATGCCAGCGGGACGGGTCCTCGGGCCTGCCGATGTGGACGCGCAAGCGGGACGGG
>CALCGM010000688.1 GCA_937900985.1 uncultured Planctomycetaceae bacterium
TCACCGAGGGCCGACAGCAGCTCGTCTACAACACGCTGCAGCATCATGAGGCGGCCGACTGCACCAGCGACCTGCTCTACAAGGGCGGCCTTCAGGATCGTTCTCGGCTGGTGTGGCGGGGCATGATCAAGGTCGACAAGGCGGCCCAAAAGACTGACGGCTACCAGCGAAACGATGTGCTGATGCTCTCGGAAGAATCGCGTGCCGATTCGATTCCGGGGCTCGAAATCGAGGCAGACGACGTGCGATGCACCCACGGGGCCACCAGCGGCCGCGTCGACGCCGAGCAGATCTTCTACGCTCAGGCCCGCGGCCTGACGGCTGATGAGGCGGCTCGACTGGTGGTGGCGGGATTCTTCCAGCAGGTCTTTGACCGCATCACGATTCCATCGGTGCGGGAGGCCCTGGCTGCGGCAATCGGCCAGCGAATTCGACGAATTGCCTGAGGCACGGCGAGTTCCCGTGGGGCGGTGATGTCCCGGGCGACGCAGTGATGTTCGGGCAGGGATGACACCACGAGCCGGGAGAGACCGGCAGGAACGACGTGAGGTGCGTGATGCATGAGTTTCAGCGGGTGCTCGACGAGGGAGTGCTGGCCGACCCAGGCAAGACCCTGGTGGAGATCGACGGCGAGATGATCGCCCTGTTTCATGTCGGAGGTGTGTATTACGCCCTCGATGATGTCTGCACGCACGATGGTGGCCCGCTGGCGGACGGCGAACTTGTCGATCACTCGATTGCCTGCCCCCGGCATGGCGCCAAGTTTGACATCCGCTCTGGCGGAGCCCTGACGATGCCGGCGGTGCGGGCGACGAAGGCCCATCGCGTGAAGGTGGCCGATGGTGGCGTGTGGGTGGCGGTCGGCGAGCCACCTGCGTCGTCGTCGATCGGGCACGGGGCTGCTGAGGCAGCCGCTCCGGCGACGGCCCCGCAGCATTCGCCGCAGCCTGCCGCGGCCGCAGCCTCAGCCGCCTCACCGGAAGGGGCGGAAACAGCCCCGGCAGCCGCCCCGGTTGCTGCCGGCCCTCTCAGCGAAGAGCGGGTTCGCGAGATGCTCAAAGAAGTGAAGGATCCGGAGCTGTTCGTCAACATCGTCGACCTCGGTCTGGTGTATGGCGTGGCCTTTACGGATGCCGAGGAGGCTGGCAAGCAGCGGGTGCTGGTCGACATGACGATGACAAGCCCCGCCTGTCCTGCCGGCCCGCAGCTGATTGCCGATACCAAGCGAGTGGTGCACACGCATCCGGATGTGGCTGAGGTCGAGGTGCGGATCGTGATGGATCCGCCCTGGAGTCCCGAGCGGATGACCGACGACGCCCGGGACCAGCTCGGGATTTTCTAGTCCGTTCCTCTGGGGGCGGCCTGCGGCCCAGGTGCGAATCATGGAGCGGTTTGCCTGACGGTGGAACGGCTGTGTCTCTATGAGTGGGCGACCGCTGGCGGCCTCGACGGGCCCGACGGCCGTGGCGTGGCTCCGGAGAGAGCGGTTGCCGATGCAATCCGCCAGGAAGGCCTGGCGATGCTGACGGCCCTGGCCGCTGAGGCGGCGGTCTCGTCGCGATTCGCGACGCGGGTCGTGCTCGGGGAAGGTGTCTCCTTCGCCCCACCACCAGGCGTGGACGCCGTGCGGATTCCGAGTGGCCGCGAGTGGGACGGCCTGCTGGCTGCTGCGTCAGCGAGTGACTGGCTCGTGGTGGTCGCGCCGGAAACGGAAGGCATCCTCGAGCGTCGCCTGCGTAGCCTGGCCTCGAGCCGCTGCCGTCTGGCGAGCCCTACGGCTGCCTTTGCCGCCCTGGCAGCCGACAAACAGGCGACGATGCTCGCCCTCGCTGCTGCCGGCGTGCCCGTGCCGGCTGGCCGGCTGCTGCCTGCCGGCTCGTGTCCACCGCCGGGTTTCCGCCTGCCGATGGTGCGGAAGCGGGTCGACAGCACCGGCTGCGATGGGCTCGTGATGGTGGATGACACCTCAGACGCCGGTGGGCCCGCTGTGCACGATGAACGCCTTGAGGCCTGTGTGGCGGGGCTGCCGGTGTCGGTGTCGCTGCTCTGCGGAAGCGGGGGCCTGCTGCCGCTCCCGCCTGTGGTGCAGCAGTTTTCCGAGGGGCCATCGCCAGCCTATCTCGGAGGCCGACTGCCGGTTCCCGCACCGCTGGTGCCTCGTGCCCACGAGCTGGCCGTGCGGGCGATTCGCGCTGTGGCTCGCGCCGCAGAAGATGGCGACGGGGGCCCTCCGCCCGCTGCTGGCTGGGTGGGCGTCGACATGATCCTGGCGGATCGGGAGGATGGTCGTGGCGACCGGGTGCTGGAGATCAATCCACGGGTCACGACCTCTCTCGTGGGGCTCACGCAATGCAGCAAGGTGAATCTGATCGAGGCGATGATTCTGGCGGCGGCCGGGGGCGTGCCCCGGCTGGCCTTTCGGGAGCTCTCAACGGCGACCCCCTGCGAGTTTGCGGCTCGCCCGTCCTCGCATTCGACATTGGCGGCGCCAATCTGAAAGCAGCCGATGGCGTCGGCTGGTGCCATGCCGAACCGTTTGCCATGTGGCGGGAAAGCGGCCGGCTTGTCGACGCCCTGCGGAGAATCCGTGGCCTGCGGCCAGACTGCCGGCGGGTGGTCGCCACGATGACCGGCGAAATTGCCGACTGCTTCGCCTCGCGGCAGGAGGGTGTGCGGGCCATCGCTGCAGCCTTCGAAGCCGCCTGCGTTGGCAGTGAGGCGATGGTCTACCTCGTTGACGGCACGCTGGTCTCGCCGGCCGAAGCCGTCGCGCGTTTTCGTGAGGCGTCAGCCTCCAACTGGCATGCCGTGGCCACCTTCGCCGCGGCGCTGGCCGCACCGGCGGGTGGGCTGCTGGTCGATGTCGGCTCGACCACCGTCGATATCATCGGAATCGGCAACGGGGTGGCCCAGCCGGTCGGGCTCGATGATGTCGGGCGGCTTGCCAGCGGGGAGCTCGTCTACACGGGGGTGGAGCGGACGCCCGTCGCCGCGATCGTGCAGGAGCTTCCCTGGCGAGGACGGCTCCATCCGGTGGCCCGGGAGCGTTTCGCCGACGCCCAGGATGCGTGGCTCCTGCTCGGCCTGCCGCTCGATCCTGCCAGCGACACGGCGGATGGCCGGCCGCTCGATGCTCCCTCGGCAGCTGCCCGCCTGGCACGCATGCTCCTGCTCGATCCCGAGGATTTCACGGCCGACGACGCGAGGACGGCTGCGGAGTTTCTTGCCCTCGCGCAGACGCGGCTGGTTGCCCGGTGCATGCAGCAGGTGGTGGAGCGGGCTGGCCGCCCGCCCGACGTCGTCGTGCTCTCCGGGCATGGGGGGCCGCTGGCGATGGGATGCCTCAGGTTGCTTGGCTGGAACCATGCCCGTGTGATCTCGCTTGAGCACGAGGCCGGAGAGGCTGCGTCGCGGGTGGGCCCGGCCTATGCCTTGGCGCGGATCGCCCTGGGGAGGCTTCCCGAATGAGCCTCAGCAGCCCCGATCTGGACCTGCTCCGCCGGCTGCAGGCGGCCTGCTGGCAGGCCGCCTGGCTGCTGCCCCCGCCGCGGCATGCAAACGGTGCCGCAGGCATGACGGTCAAGGTTGGCGGGAGCCTGCTCACGCGACGTGACTGGCCCCAGCGGCTCGGCAGCCTGCTCACCGCCAGCAACGCCCCCCTCCAGATCATGGTTGGCGGCGGTCCCGTCGTGGATGGGCTCCGGCAGCTTGATGCCGCCTCCCCTCAGCCCGCCGAACGGATGCATCGCCTGGCAATACAGGCGATGGAGATCACCGCCGAGATGGTGGCGGAAGAACTCGGGCTGCGTGTCTGTCGTGAGCCAGCGGCAGACACCAGCCGTCACTGCGTGATCCATCCAGAGGCCTGGCGGACCCGCGGCGGATTCGACGGGCTGCCTGCCAGCTGGGAGGTCACCAGCGACTCACTCGCGGCGATCGTCGCGGCCACCGTTGGGCAGCCGTTGCTGCTGCTCAAGAGCGTCTGTCCACCGCACGCCGGTGAGTCTCTGCCGCTCACAGCGCTTGCCGAGGCCGGCTGGGTCGACCCGCACTTTCCCCAGGCAGCAGGCCGACTGATCGGCCTCGCCTGGGCTGCGCCGTCTGCTGTGTGATCCAAGGAGTGAAGCGGAAGAGGCCGACGTCGCAGGCCTCAGTCCCACCACCACTGCCCCTCGGGCCGAGCGTCAAGGGCCGCCACACGCGGTTCGGCGAGCGAGCGGTTGTCGGCGAAGCTGGTGGCAAACTCCCATGGCTGGAAGCTGATGCCGCCTGATGCCGTGACCACCCAGCCCCGCGGCTGACGCATGGCTGAAGCGAGCGTGGGCACTGCTTCGGGAACGTCGTAGCCCACCAGCGGCACGGCCTTCGGATCGAGCAGGAGCGAGAGGTCGAGACCTGCCCGCTGATCGAGCTGACGGCTGCGAACGAGCGTCGCCACGACCGCGAGGTCGATGCAGTTTTGCAGTTCCGCAAAGATCGGCTGCACGGCGGCGAGCTCAGCGTAGTGCTCAGTCATCAGGCCGCACCACTTCTCGGCGAGCGGGTCTGCCTTGCCCTGCCGTGTCCGTTCACCGTTGGCGTTGGCCAGCTCGTTTTCGGTGAGGCACACCATCCGACGACCGGAGAGCTTCCAGGCCAGTTCGTCGGGATCTCGCTGAATGGGATCATACGCGGCCTCGAGCCAGAAGCGGGGCATCGTCGCCGTGGCCGCGTTTTGTGGAATCATCGAGAGGTAGCTCGGCAGCTGCTTGATGCCGGAAGGGTCGAAGCCCATGCCGATCCGCTTCATCCGGTAGTCGGCCGCCACGAGCACATGGGCAAATCGACTGTCGGCAGGAACGCCTCCGACGGTCACCGTCTGCGGCCCCATCGCCGTTTCCATGTTTCGCAGCAGCGGCTCGGGGTTTCCCCCAACCGAACCCTGACGTCGCAGCAACGCCTGCAGCCGGGCGATGCCTTCAGCCGTTGGGTCGATGGAGCAGCTCATGCCGGCCGATCGTGCGGAGTCGATCGATCGCAGGGCGGTGATGAAGTCTTCGAGCAGCAGCAGGGGATGGCCGGTCTGGTCGCCCACGACGCTGCCCTGCGGGCCCACCACCGGTGCTTCGGCGGGGCCAACGAGCACCAGGTCGTTGCCTTCGGGGTCGACGAGCACCATCTCAACCGCCGTCAGGCCGCCAAGATAGACAACCTCGGGGCCGACCGGCTCGCCCGACGCCTGCGCGGCCCGCACGGCTTCCAGCACGCCGGCCAGAGAGACCTTGCGGCTCTCGGCTGCGGTGATGCCTGCGTCAGCAAGCAGCCGGGTTCGCTCGGCAGCGAGTTTTTCAGAGGCCTGCGGGTCAAGGTTAGCAACCATGCCCGCAGCATCGATCGCAATGCCGCCCACGACCTGGTTGCCAAAGCCCATTTGAGCAACAGCCGAGTCGGCAGCCATCAGACACACAGCTGCGGCGACAGCTGCAGACAAAACACGGTGCATGGGAGGTCTCCTCCGCGAGATCAAACGCCGCAGCGGTGATCCAAGGCCTCGGCGGCCAAGAAAGGAACCGGCGGAATGTCGAGTATGCTAGTGATGAAGTCGAAATGCAGCAATTTCAATAATGCGGGGAAAATCAGGGGTTTCCGTCGGTCGGGGTGATCGGCGGGGATCGCGAGGTCCGTGGGGATTCCGGTGGACGGCGAGCAAAAGCGAGGAAATGATGGTGACCGGCAGGCCTGCCTGGTCGTCCACGACCCCTCTGCGGGCCCGACCGTTTTGCGGCTGACCCCCGGCGAAACCGTCACGCTTGGCCGCGCACCGGCCAACCAGGTCGTGATCCGCGATGAGCGGGCAAGCCGGCAGCACGCCGAGGTGGTTTTTTCCGAATCGGGCTGGATCGTTCGCGATTTGGGTAGCCGCAACGGCACCTTCCTCGGTGGCGAACTGCTTGCTGGTGAGCATCGCCTGGCCGCCGGCGACGTGCTCTCGATCGGCCGCGTGGAGCTGGTCTTTCATCCAGGCGACCCTCCACCGGAGTCGAGCGGGAGCGGCAGCCTCAGCGGCACCGTGGTGGGAGACCTGCCGACATCGATCGACCAGTGGCAGGCTTCGATCACGCACCGTCAGGCCAAGAGCCGACTCCTCGACCAGCTGCGAACGTCGGCAGCGACGGTGCCACGTGTGGGCAGGGCTGCGGCGGAACTCTGCCGGCTTTCCTTTGCGCTCGGCCGAGCCGAGGGGCCTGAGGAAGTGGGGCGGCTCGCGGTGGAAACCGCCGTGGAAGAGATCGAGGGCGGCCGCGGCGTCGTGCTCCTGCCAGCATCGCTCGACGCGTCTGGCGACATCACCGCCGACATGCTCACGCCTGCTGCCTCGATGCCGTTTCCTTGGCCAGACGACGTGCCCTCCGCGGCTGTTGAAACCGTGATGTCCACCGACGAGGCCCTGATGGCCACGGCCAGCAGCGGCACCGGCGTGCCCACCACCACGCTCGCCGCACCGATTCGCAGCGGTGGCCGGCCCGTCGGTGTGATGTATCTGGAGATCGACCACGCCAGCCGCAGCACGACCCCGGATGACCTCGAGTTTGCGATGGCGGTCTGTGACGCGGTGGGCGTCGCTGTCGAAAACATTGCCGCCCGCAGCGAGCTCACCACCAAGCTCGCCACCGCCGCCGACGAGAACGCCTGGCTCAAACAGCGGCTCGGCGAGGAATCACGGATGGTCGGCGAGAGCCCGCAGCTCGCCGCCATCATCGAACAGATCAAGCGGGTGGCAACCACGAAGGCCACCGTGCTCGTGCGTGGCGAAAGCGGCGCTGGCAAGGAGCTCGTGGCCCGCGGCATTCATGACGCGAGCGACCGGGTTGGCAAGCCGTTCATCTGTCTCAACTGCGCAGCCCTCTCGGAAACGCTCCTCGAGAGCGAGCTCTTCGGCCATGAGAAAGGAGCCTTCACCGGTGCGACCGAGCGGAAGGCAGGAAAGTTTGAGGCGGCTGACGGGGGAACCCTCGTGCTCGACGAAATCGGTGAAATGAGCCCTGCCATCCAGGCCAAGTTTCTTCGTGTCCTCGAGGGACATCCCTTCGAACGCGTTGGAGGCAGCAAGCGGATCCGCGTTGATGTGCGGGTTGTCGCTGCCACGAACCGCAACCTGGAGGAAGCTGTCAGCTCTGGCGACTTCCGTCGCGACCTCTACTTCCGGCTGAAGGTCGTCGAAATCCTGGTGCCGCCACTCCGCAAGCGGCGCGACGACATCGAGCCCCTCGCGCGGCATTTTCTCGCACGGTTTGCCGGCGAGACGGGCCGCCGTGTTCGCGACTTCACGCCCGAAGCCCTCGAGGCCCTCAAGACCTACGACTGGCCGGGCAACATCCGTGAGATGCGGAACGTGATCGAGCGGGCCGTCGTGCTCTCGCACAGCGAACTGATTGATCGCGCCGAGCTTGCCCTCAGCCAGCTCCCAACCCCCGGTGACACGGGCCGCCATCCCCTCGAAGCCCGCCCCACCTACAAGCCCGAATCACTGGAAGACGTGGAAAAACGTCACATCCTCGCCACGATCGAGGCTTCCGGCGGCAACAAGACCAAGGCTGCCAGCATTCTCGGGATCGAGCGGTCGACACTCGATCGGAAGCTGGCTCGCTGGGCGAAACGCCGCGGCGAAAAGGGCTGAGCTGTGCTTTGGAGTGGGCCGTTCGGGGTGAGCCCGGGGCTGCCCCTCCGGACGCTCACCTCG
>CALCGM010000689.1 GCA_937900985.1 uncultured Planctomycetaceae bacterium
AAGTGGCCCTGAAACCAGGGGTCGTCGGAAGCGGTGGCGGGAGCAGCGGTGTCGGTGGTCATGGCGTGAAAATCGGCAAGAGTGAAGCGGAAATGGGGCCTGCGGCCCCGCGGGGCTTGCCGAGTATACGCACCTGAGAGTTCCCGTCATGCCCGTGCGATCGCGGCTGTTGGCGATCCGAGGGTCGTGCTGTCGCCGCCTGTGACCGGCTTGTTTCGGGAGCATGCTCGTTCGGATAGGTTGTGAAAAGCCGTCGGTGTCGACGGGCCTGAGGGAGGTTTTTGGTGACTGGCCAGAACAGTTTCGCCGCAATACGGCCCAATGCTGAGGTGGACCGGGCTGAGGTGGACCGGGCGTTTCTGCTCTACCAGGGGCTTGTGCGGGCGATTGCTTGGAAAATCCATCGGCGAGTGCCGCATGCGGTGGAACTCGACGACCTGATCGCCTACGGACAGATTGGTCTGCTGGAAGCCTTGCAGCGGTTTGACGAAGACCGTGGGCTGAAGTTTGCCACGTTTGCCTGGCACCGGGTGCGGGGGGCGATTCTCGACGGCCTGGCAAAGATGAGCTGGTTTGACCGCATCGAGTTTGAGAAGGGCGGCTACGAGCATCCGCAGGCGATCGCTCAGTCGGCTCGTTCCACGGAAACGCAACCGAAGCGGTGGGCGAACCGCAGCTCTTTCAGCGAGGCGTCGTTCCCGGGCGTCGGCGATCCCCCTGCAGCGAGGGCTGAGCATCGCGAGGTGGCTGCGTTTTTGATGTCGGCCATCGCCGATCTTCCTCCCCGCGAGGCGGGGCTTCTGCGGGGGGTGTTTTTTGAAGGCCGGACGCTTTCGGAGGCGGCCCGCCGCGTGGGCATCAGCACAGCCTGGGCGAGCCGATTGCAAAACCGCACGCTGGCCGACCTGCGGATCGCTCTGGAATCGCACGGATTCGGCTCGTCGTAGTGCTGGCGCAATCCGGATAAACGACCCCGTCGGAACAGTCTGCTGGCGACGTGCCGGAATGCGGCGTGCCTCCGGCGGATGCCGCCACCGGCGTCAGGTAGAGTTCCAGGAACGCACGAGAGGCCTCCCCTTGCATTTCGGGGGATGGGATTTCGAACTTTGCACTCTCCGGCCGGCCTTGCTGTGGAACTGGTGCCATGCCGCTGACTTTCGACTTCGAAGACTTCGACCCTGCGGCATCGCTTGAGGGGGAAAGCCCCAGCGGTGAGAACCTCCATCTCACCGACGAGGGCCGAGCGGCCAGGTCTGCCCTCCGCGACCTTCGGGAAGAGGCGAGGCGGATCGAACGCAAGGCCGACGAGGGCGATCTTGCTGATGGTGGCTGGCCGGCAGCCCGCTCGATCTGGAAAGAGGTTCGCGACCAGTCGCTCGAGGTTCTCAAGACGCGGTCGCACGATCTTGAGATTGCCGCGCTGTGCATCGAAGCACTGGCCCGCACGGATGGGTTTCTGGGGCTGGCCTTTGGCTTCGAGATGGTGCGAGCCATGGCGGAGCAGCAGTGGAATTCACTCTATCCGTTGCCCGACCCAGATGACGGCCCGATGGATGAATCGGGTATCGCCGAAGAGAAAATCCTGCCGATCCAAAGGCTTGTTGGCCTCGATACCGAAGGGCTGCTGGTGCCCGCGATGCTGCGGATCCCGCTCACGTTCAGCCGTGATGGCGAGGAATACGGCCTCTGCCACTGGCGGAGCAGTCGGGAGCTGGTCAGCGAGTCGGATGAGGAAAAGCTGAAACTGGCGGTTGAACGCGGCGCGACGTCGCCCAAGCAGTTCGATGAAGCGGTTCAGGAAACACCGCAGTCACAACTCAAGGAGTCGTTCAGCGAGCTGCAGCAGGCGGCCGCGGCCTGGGAGCAGCTCTCCGAAACGATTGCCGAGGTGTCGCAGGGGCTGGCCGTGCTGCCTGCTGGCCCGCTGCGCGATGTGTTTGAAGAATGTGTGGCTGCGTATCAGGCGTTTGCCCCCTCGGCCGTCGCGGAGGAGGCCTCGCTCAGCGAGGATTCCGAGCAGCAAGGGGAGGTCACCGCGGCCGGTGGCGACGAGGCGGGGGGGGCGACCGCGGTGGGCCGCATTCGCACACGGTCTGAGGCCTTCGAGCAGCTGGAGAAGATTGCCAGTTTTTTTGAAAATCACGATCCGCACAGCCTGATTGCCGCCCACCTTCGCAGCGTCGTGAGGCTCGGGCGGCTGCCGCGGGAAGACTACTACCGCCAGCTGCTCAAAGACGAATCGGCCCTCAGCATCCTGTTCAACGCCGTGGGGATCGATCCCTCCCCCGACAATGAGTATTCGTGAACAACGTCGTTCCCTGGTTGCTGGCCCTCATCTCCTCGACCCCTTTGCCTTGTTCCGGATATGCTGCAGCGGTATTTTCAGACGGATGGGAATCCCTTGGCTGTTCGCTGTGCAAAAAAGAGCGTATGCTCTATTTTGGGTGGGCGGTGCGTTCGAAGGCCGACATGCTTCCTGCGACGGACCGGGCCGAACGTCGCAACGTGATCTTGATGGTGAGATCGGTCAAACTGAAGAAATCCACCTCCGGGTGATTGAAGGAGTCGTCGATGCCAGAGTCTGTTCATGGAAAGCTCTCACGGGTCCGCAAGCCACGGGTTCACATCACCTATGAGGTGGAGACCGAAGGCGCGACGGTCGTGAAGGATCTGCCCTTCGTCGTCGGCGTTATGGGCGACTTCTCGGGGCAGCCAACCGAGCCGCTCAAGCCGCTGAAGGATCGGAAGTTTGTGTCGATCGACCGCGACTCGTTCAACGATGTCATGAAGCGGATGACACCCGGCGTTGAGATGCGAGTGGCCAACACGCTTGCCGACGACGGCTCCGAGCTGGCTGTGAAGCTCAAGTTTTCTTCGATGGAAGATTTCGAGCCGGCCAAGATCGTCGAGCAGGTGGAGCCGCTTCGCAAGCTCCTCGACACGCGGAACCGGCTGCGGGAGTTGATGTCGGCCGTGGATCGTGCCGACGGTCTCGAAGGCGAGCTTGAGAAGCTTCTCAACGATGCGGAGCAGCTGCAGAAGCTCGCCGGAGAGATGGGCGTCACCGGAGATGCGGCGGGAGACGCCGGCTCCGATGACGCGTCGTGAGCACTCGCCGAGATGGTTCGCCTAGCGGGGTGGAGCAGAGGCTGCTCCCGGAAGTTTCGATCGCCACACACAGTCACCACTCTTCAGCGTCAGCGTGGAGAGGAACACAAATAAAGGAATACCTATGAGTACGGCCGGAGAAGCAGAAAGTCAGGGCTCGGGAGCCTCCGCGGAAGCATCCGGAAGCCTGCTGGATCAGATCACCAGTGTGATGCCGCGTGCGGTGGAGAAGCCACGTCGCGACGAACTGGTGCGTTCGCTCGTTGAGGAATCGCTCAAGGGCACGGTGCAGTTCGACAAGAACATCAGCCGCACGATCAGCAATGCGATCGCTCAGATCGATGCCGTGATGTCTCGCCAGCTTGCGGAGATCCTTCATCATCCTGACTACCAGAAGCTCGAAGGCTCCTGGCGAGGCCTGCATCACCTGGTGATGAACTCCGAGACCGGCGCGGATCTGAAGATCCGCGTGATGAACATCGGCAAGCGAGAGCTCT
>CALCGM010000690.1 GCA_937900985.1 uncultured Planctomycetaceae bacterium
TATCCACGAAGCGCACCAGCCGCATCGCGACGAGATGGCGATCGTTGTGGGTGGTTATCCAATGAGCGCAGCGAGGATTCTGCAGCCGAGGATAAGAGACGTGCACGGCGAGCAGGAACTCAGTGAGCGACGATTCGCCGCTGGCCGGATGTCGCTAGAGAGACGTCTCGCAAGGGGAGGTGCCCTGGCCGGAGAGCGTCTGAGAAGGCGATTCGCCAAACCTTTCGGCGTATTCTTTTGAGAACCTGCCGGCGTGGTTGATGCCCACCCGACGGCAGATATCACCAATCGTGATGCCCTTCGTTGCTGACTTCAGCAGTTCACGAGCCTTGTCGAGTCGCATGTTCTTCAGCATTTGCATCGGGCTCATGAAGTAGTGCTCGGAGAACCCCGTCTGAAGGCTCCGCACGCTGACTCCCACGGCTTCTGCAATCTCTTTGATCGAGAGGTCGTCGCAGAGGTTGTCATTGAGAAAGGTGTGGATTGCGGTGATGGGCATGCCGCCAATTCGGCCGCCGCCGTAACCGCCCGACAGATCATCCGTCACCGCCTCGGCGATCGTGCTGCAGACGGCGGTCTCCATGTGGTGCACGAATGAAGGATGTGCAGATTTACCTACCGGTCCAGTCGCCCAGTCATCGAGCCCGTTCGCAAATCCCTCAAGAAGCTGTCTAAGAAGGTTGCGGTAGGTTCCCCGGATCAGGAAGCCCGGACGATCGCGGTGCTCCTCCTGGAGATGCTCAGCCATGAACGACGTCTCGATGCCATAAAAGATTGCTGTCGCCCGAGACGCTTGGAAGCACATCCGTTGCCAGGGCCCCAGCAGGAGGGCTGAGGTCGTGTCTGCCGTAAATGACTTGCCGCACAGGGTGATCTCAAGAAAGCCAGATGTTGGCAGCAGCAGCCAGTACCAGTCATGGGGCTCGGAAAACTCGGAGCGGACGCTGGTCGAGCAGGCAAGGTAGTCGATTGCTGACCTGTTCAGGGTGGCACGGTTGTGGAGGAGATGGTACGCCGCTTTGCCGACGACTTTATTGGTGTACTGTCCCCAGACTTGACGCTGTTTCTTGCGGGCGTCGTACGGGCTTCGGGTATCGAGAAAGGGAAACCGGTTGAGGAGATGGTTTGGGGCAGCCATCGACAAGGGCTCCGAGAGGGGGAATGCGAGAAGCATAGTTCCGATCCCGTGCACGGTGACGAATTTTCCCGGAGCAGAGATGGAGACGTGCTCACGCGTTGCAGCCCGTTCGCCGCTGCAGTTTGTCGACGAGTGGCTCGATCTCGAGCGGCTGACACATCTGCAGCCTGATCCCAGACGCTTTCCGCAGTGGAACGAGAAGCTGGCCGCCGACATGCGAGAGGAGACGCGGCGGTTCTTTGAAGAGATCGTCTGGAGAGAGGGCCGGCCACTGGCTGATCTGATCAACGCACCATTGACGTTTGCGACTCCGCAGCTGGCAGTCCACTACGGACTCGAGCCCGCCGGCGATGGCTTTCAGCGATATGAACTTGCCGCCGCCTCAGGACGCCGTGGAATCCTTTCGCAAGGGAGTGTGCTGACCATCGGTGGTGATGATGCCTCGATGGTGTCGCGAGGACTGTTTGTGTTGCACGATCTTTTGCGAGGCACCGTCAACGCGCCGCCTCCCTGCGTCAACACCACACCACCAGCCACGAAGGCCGGCCTGACGCAGCGTGGCATTGCCGAGCAGCGGATCGCCAATCAGCAGTGTGGCGTCTGTCACGCCCGATTTGAGCCTCTTGCCTTTGGGTTGGAGAAGTTCGACGGCATTGGCGGCTTCCACAGCCAGGATGAGCATGGCAATCCGCTGCGAGACGACGGCGAGGTACTGTTTCCCGGCGAGGCGGAGCCGGTGGCCTATGAGTCGTCTGTGGAACTGATGGATCTCTTGGCGGCGAGTGAGCGGGTCAAAGAGAGCCTGACCTGGAAGGTTGCCCAGTTTGCGTTGGGACGGCCGCTGGTGGCGGAGGATGCAGCGAAACTCAAGGAGGTGCACCTCGTTTCACAAGAGGGCGGCGGCACCTATCCCAGCCTGATGGCGGCGATCGTTTTGAGCGATCTTGTGCAGAAGACAGCAACGGAGAAGGCGGAATGACGAGGCGATCGATTTCTCGACGGACGCTCCTGCGTGGGCTTGGCACTGTAACCGTCGGCTTGCCGTTCCTTGAGGAAATGGCGGTCCCGAAGGCGGCTGCTGCGGAAGCAGCGGCGGTGCCGGTGCGTGCCTTCAACGTGTTTTTCGGCCTGGGCATTCCGGCGCCGCTGCAGCAGGAAGGCTTTGAGGGCGTGCTTGAGCCACTCAAGCCGCTGCAGGACAAGCTGCTGGTGATGCGTGGCGTTGACCATGTGCGGGCCGACGAGAAAGGCATTAACGCCCACTACGACGGTGCAGCCGCGGCCTTCACTGCGGCGCCGCCAGAGGGGGAAGCGAAGGCCGGCGGGGCATCGATTGACCAGATGGTGCGACGGCAGTGGTATCCCGATGGGCTGCCTGCCGGCATGGTGCCGACGCTCGTGGGAGGCACCTTCTTCCGGCGGAGTCGTGTCTGCCGTTATGTGCACAGTTTCAATCCCGACGGCACAGTGGCTGCCACCATGCAGGAGAAGCCCCGGGATCTCTTTGAACGGGTGTTTGGCACCGTCGAGACCGCAGGTGCCGATGGCGATGAGAACACGCAGCGGTTGCGTCGCAGCGTGCTCGATGCGGTCGTCGATCAGTACAAGTTCTACACCGGTGCCAACTCGCCGCTCGGAGCAACCTCAAAGGCCCGGGTCACCGAGCATCTCGAACGCATCCGTGAATACGAACAGCGGGCGTTCGCACTGAAAGGAAAGGTTCCCGGAGCTCCCGAAGTACCAGCAGGATCGCGTCTCTTGCACGGCGGTGCGGCAGATCCTGGCGGTGAAGGCATCGACATCACGCTGGAAGAACTGACCACCGAGTGGCGGCTGATGGCAGAGCTCTACGCCCTCGCGGTCACCACCGATCGCACCCGGTTTGGGGCCCTCACCTTCCTCGCCGCAGGTGAGCGGATCCGACTGACCGGTGACTACGAGTACGACGGCCGCAGAGTGTTTGCCTTCGATGATGCTGGACAGCGGAAGCGATCAGGCTCAGGTGGCTGCAGTCACGAATGGTGGCATGACTTCGATGAGAAGAAAACCAACGAGCAGCTGCGGGCCCATGCGCATCTGAAGATGCGGGAAGTGGCCTACTTCCTCAGCCAGCTCGACACGCCCGACGCCCTCGATCCCAACGGCAAGACGATCCTAGAAAACTCGCTGATCACGATCTCAACCGAGTCGGGAGATGGCCGGCACAACGACGTGAAGCGTGAGCTCTCCGGCGTGTTCCATGCAATCACCGGTGCAGGCGGTCGCTTTAAGACTGGGCAGCTGCTCGACGTCAAAGCCGAGGGCCTGGATGTTTACAACACGATGCTCGCCACAATGGGCGTGACGCAGCGGCTGGGCCCACACGAGCGAGCCTTCACCCCGGTCGACGCGATCATCGCTTAGCGGCTCGCTGTCAGGACTGAGCGACCAAGCGCAGTGGGCGTGATGGCCCTGATGACGAAGCCGTGGTCTGCCAGCCAGGTGCCGATTTCAGCAGCGGCGTAGAGCCGACCCTGGGTCACGGTGGAGAGCAGCACGGAGTACTCGGCTGCCCAGAGTGGGCCGGCCTTGTCGTCGTCGAGCAGCATGTCATGCACGAGAATCGTGCCTCCCGCTGGAAGCGCTTCTGCGCTGCGGGCAAGCAGTGTCTGGCACTCAGCGGCGTCCCAGTCGTGGAGTACGTTGGAGAAGAGATGCACTGAGTGGTCGGTTGGCCAGGCGTCCGTAAACATGTCTCCGCTGACGACAGCGATTCGTGAGGCGAGCCCTGCTTCCGCGATGGTCCGCGCGGCGATCTGATCGACTGGTGACGATTCAAACACCGTGGCCTGTGCGTCTGGATACTGCTCAGCGAATGCGATGGCATACACGCCCGATCCACCACCCACATCGAGGATTCGGGGAGCGGCGTTGAGGGCAAAGGCCTGTGCGAGCGCAGGCGCGAGGATGCGGCCGCGGCAGTCCATCGCTGCGGTAAAGGCTTCGGCGAAGGCCGTTTCTTTCATCGCTGCATGCCAATCCGCCTCGCCTTCCTCACCAGGCCAGTTGGCAGGCTTCCCCGTCTGCAGCACCCTGAGAAAGTCGGCCACGCCGGGCTTCTCGGCCATCGCGGCGTAGTACGGGCGAGCGTCAAAGGCCGAGCCAGCAACCAGAAACTCGCGGGCAGTGTTGCTCACCGTGTGGAGTCCGTCGGTGTCGCGGGTCAGCAATTCCTGGGCGAGCAGGAGCGTGCAGAGCACATCTGTGGAGCGAGGATGCAGGTCAAAACGCTCGGCGATTCCCGCAGTGGTGGCGGGCTCACTGGCGAGTGACGTGAACAGATCGAGATGCACGATCGCCGTGGCGAGTGCATCGACAGAAGCAATCGCATCGCGTGTGCGGTAGAGAAATGAGGGATCACTCGAGGGTGTGTTCATGAGAGTCAGGCCAGTGCGGAGGATGCGTGCGCGATATCGGGGCTGCGTTTTCGTCGCGGGCCAAAGCAGTGCTACCTAGCTTCGCTGGGCGATTCTTGAGAGTCGGCTGCCATCTCGCGGAAGTCGCGTTCGGTCTGGCTGATGATGTCATCGTCACCGACTACCTTGTGGAGAAACGGCTCGCAGGGGTAGCCACTGCGAAACTCGTCTTGGAGCGCCTCGGCGAAGGCCCCGGAGTTGATCTCGTCGAGAACACCCCGCATCTGCTCTGCCATCTGTTCGCGGTCGATCGAGAGGGCTCTGGTCATCCCGCCAAACGACGCGGCAAATCCGTGCGAAAGCGTTGAGGGCAGAAAGCCTTCGCGGGCCATCTGCGAAAAGGTCTCCGACATCTCGCCTGAGAGATAGAGCTCCATCAACAGGCCCAGCGGAGGCAGGCCGGCTTCAGTGCCCACGTGGAAGGTGGAGAGCAAGGCGGCACCAAGCCAGGGGCCAAAGGCCTGCTCGACAAACAGGTCGAGTGCAACTTCCTGCTGGGCTGTCATCTCCAAGGCACCCAGCGATAGTGAGCCTGCGGCAGCAGCCAGCGCGAGCACCCGGTTGAGACCCTGGCCGCTCGCGTCATGCTCGACACCGAGATACGACATGTAGCCCTGGCGATCGAGATACCGCTGCCGGATGGCTTCGCCGCCCATCCGCGGTGCAAACAGCAGCACATCACTGTCCGCAGGTGTGACCACATGGTCGTAGGCGATCGCATACCCCGAGGCGAACACGATCGATGCCCCGGACTTAAGCCCCGCGAAGATCCCGTCGCAGCGGTCCTGCTGCACTTCATCAGGCAGTAGCATCAACGCCATGTCGGCCTCCGCAGCAGACTCCGTCAGGGATACCGTCTTGAAGCCAGCGGCTTGTGCGGCTGCCGATGAAGCCTCATCGTCGCTGCCGACGATCACGCGGGCAGACAGCTCGGCGGCCGCAAACGACTCACGCAGGTTCAGCGCCAGCGGCTCGCCGAGGCGGCCGTAGCCAAGGATTGCAATGGTGCTGCCGTCGAGAACGCGGATGTCGCCGTCTTGCTCACGAAACAGCCGAGGATGGACCGTTTGAGCATTCACTCGACGCCTCTCGGTAACTTTCAAGTAATGGATCGACCAGCATGATGAACTCCCGCAAACGCAGTGGATTCATGCCGCGGACATGAATCTTGCCGGCGAGGAAGGCCGCCCCCAGGGATCGTCTTCCAAAGGCAGCGTCCTCCAGTGTGGTTCGAGCCATTCGCACAAGAAAGGGGGGCGTGTCGAGCGGTTCCGAAACGCTCAGTTCAGCAGCGGTCGCAGCGAGGCAGAGTTTGGTCTCGGCATCGGGAAAGTCCCACTGGATCTGGGGCATGGCCGAGGCGAGTTTCTGCCGCTGCTCAGCGGTCAGTTTGGCGTTGATGAAGCCAATCATCCGCTCGAGGAGAGCGGCAAAGGGTGTGTCTGCTGCCATGGCAGCACGGCTCCTGCGGGAAGAAAATATTTCCCGAGACTCCGGCCGCGGGCGACGCCGATCGTAGCACACGCAGTCGCTTCAGGGGACCGGGCTTGAAGATGCAGGATCGCTGCATGCAACGGGCCGGTCTTTGCAGAAACAGGTGAGCAACGCGGGCAGGATGATCAGCACCGAGACAAGCGCGGTGAGCATCGCCACGTCACAGAGCAAGGCGAGCCAACGAATACTCGGCACTCCGCTGAGCAGCATCACCGAGAATCCACCGAGCAAAATGACAGAACTGGTGACGATGCCAATGCCGGCCGTTTGCATGGCATGCTCGATCGCATCGCGAAGCGGCTTTGTCTGCTCTTCACGTTGGAAGCGAACCAGGAAGTGAATCGTGTCGTCGACTGCAATACCCAGGCAGAGACTGTACGAGATCACGCTCACGATTCGCAGTGGTTCACCGGCCAGCACGAGCACGGTGGAGGTTGCCATCAGCGGCAGGATGTTGGGGAGCAGGCTCATCAGGCCAAGCTTCCATGACCGCAGCGTGAGCCCGATGACAGCGAACACGAGGATCGTCGAAGCGGTCAGGCTGCGGGCGAGGTCGCCGATCATCGACCACAGATTGCGGGCCACCACTGGGAGTGTGCCGGTGACATGGAAGTGAAAGCCCGGTTCGGCGAGGGCGAGGCTGTTGAGCCGCTGCTCGAGACTCGCGAATGCGGGGGCGAGCTCTGCCGCACCGATGTTGGGGATATGAAAAGAGACCAGCAGTCGGTGCGTGTCGAGATGCACGAGTCGCGCGAGCTCGTCGTTTGGAACGTCGTTCAGAAGGCTGAAACTCTGGGAGAGTGGCTCGCCTGCCTTACCGCCTGCTTGGAGGAGAGTCCGCACGGAAAAAGCGGCGTGAAACTCCGGGAAAGACTCGATCTCATCGTGAGCCTGGGCGAGTGTGTCGAGCACCAGGGGGTCGTCGAGCTGACGATCGGCGGGCCAGTCCATCACCACGTAGCCGAGCATGCCGCCCCCCATGCTTTTATCGATCGAGTCGAGGGCCATGACGGACGGGCTTTCGGCAGGAATGATCTCGGTGACGAGAAAATCGGGCCCAAGCCGGAGGCAGAGCGTGCCCATGGCAGCAGCGACTGCGAGCGATGCCGCCACAATCAGGCGGGGGGAGCTCTCCACGAACCGCACAAGCGGTCGCAGGTTGAGCCAGGCATCGTCCGCAAAGCGGTGGTTTGCTTTCGGCAGGAGATGCGAGCCAAGCGGTGTCATCATCAGCAGGGGCATCACTGTGAGCACTGCGACGAAGTTCGTCATCGTGCCGGCAGCACAGATCAACCCAAACTGTTGGATCAGAGGCTCACGGGCGAGCCCCAGGGAGCCGAAGCCGATGGCGGTGGTGATCGATGTCAAGAAGCAGGGCAAGGCGAGAGCCTCGATCATTTCTTGCACGGCCTGGCGATGCGGCATGCCCGCAGCCAGCCGGCGGCGGAGGCCTATCAGGAGATGAACGGCATCAGTCACGCCGATCGCGTAGACGAGCGTGGGCAGCACCCCATTGACGGCGTTGAAGGCGAGGCCGAAGACTGGCATCAGGCTCACGATCCAGAACACGCCGAAGGTGGGCGTGAGCACGACAATCACCACGGCGGCAAGACGTCCAAACACGAGCCAGGCGACCAGCAGGGCGACTGCCGCACTCGCCGCAACAAACGTGACCAGATCGGCAACCAGCGCGGAGAGAATATCGATTCGCAGCACCGGGTGGCCCGTGGCCAGCACCTTCACGCCCGGGATGAGCGAGGCGTTGTCGGCCAGTTTGCGGAGCTGCTCAACTGGCGGCGCGATCTTGGCGAGTGATTCTGGATCACCGGCAAGCCGAGCAATCAGCAGCAGCGTGGTGGCATCAGTGGAGACGAACTGGTTCACCGCGAGCGGATGTTCCATGGCCATCCGCTTGGCCTCGGCATACCGCTCGGGAGCCGCTTCTCGCCGCGGAATCAGTGGAATCAGCCGGCTTCCGCGACGTCGCAGGCTGTAGATGCTGTAGACGCGTTCAACGCCTTCGACCTCGGCGGCAGCTAGCCAGAGATCGCGGCCGACGTTCATCACTTCGGCCGAAAAGACGTCTTCGGCGGTCAGGACCAGCAAGATGTCTTGGTCGTCTGCACCAAACTCTTCGTAGAGGTTTCGGAGCTGATCAAACGCCTGGTCGTCGCCCATGTAGAGCGCCCGTGGATCGTCATCGAAGCCGAGATGAGACGCTCCCACAACAGCGGCGGCTGTGGCCATCGCCACAAAGAGCAGCCAACGTCGTGGGTGCGACGTGATGTCAGCAGCAAACCAATCAAACATGCCGGGAGTGTGTGCTGGGCGTTCGCGACTTCTCATCAAACGAGTCGTTTCAGGCATGCTCACGCACATGAGCTGTGTGTTTGGGGCGTGATGGGAGCGGAACAGTCGTGTGTATGTTTAGATCGAGCAGAAGTGAAACTGGTTTGGGTTTGCGTCAATACATTCTTCGTGGCTCGCGTAGTTGTGGCGATACACCCGAATGTCGAGTCTGCCATGCTGGCGAAGCTTTTGGATCTCGCTCTGGTTTTCGTCCGGACGCCCCCACAACATGCAGGAACCACCGAGGCTGTCGCGAATCGTGGTGATGAAGGACCAGGTCTCCTCCCCATCAGCCTTGGTGAGTTGGATCACTCGATGCCCGGGGGGGTAGAGGCTGCTAAACGTGAGTGGATCCCGGCCATTGGGCTCTGTTGAGATCGGTCGATTCATCCCTCTCAACTTGAGGTTGGTTGTTCTGACCGACGTGAGCTCGTCGAAGTGCTTCTCTGCCAGTTCCACGAGATGACCGCTGGTGCTGCCAATTGGTGCTTCAAAATCAACGCTGCGTTCGACGCCTTGCTGAATGCCAACGGCGAAGACATACATTTTGTTGACTCTCTCGACCATTGGCGGAACACGTTCGTCGATCGTGGAACTTTGCTGCTTGACATCTATCTCGACACGGAAGGCGGGCATCATCAGAGATCCATTTCTCGTTTGGGAGTGATCGTTTTCTCGCAGAGGGAAGCTCGGGTGTCGCGGTTCACGATGCCGTAGCCAGCATGCCGGTGCGCAAAATGCATAGTAGCGTAGCGGTCGAGACGCCAGTTTCGCACGGGTCCATTTCTGGTACGGACCTGATCCTCGTCGACAACTTCGGGCGGGTCACGCGAGCGGTTCGCGTGCGTTAGCCGGTGCTTCTTGGCGGAGAGAACTACACTCATGGGCAATCGCCCGCAGAGAGAACCCTCCGTATGCGCAACGTGCTTCCCTACTCCGGCCAGATCGTTGCGGCCGGGCTTTCGCCTGCCTGGCAGTCGATCATGGAGTTTGAGTCGCTGCTGATCGGGGAAGTGAACCGGGCAGCACAGACTTGGCAGTGCGCGAGCGGGAAGGTGCTCAATGTAGCCGTCGCGGCAGAGCACTTGGGGAGTCCGGTGAGGGCCGTGACGGTGCTCGGGGGGCTGCCGGCTGACGCGACGGCCCGCGAAATGGCGATGCTGGGTATTGAACTCGTCGCGGTGCCCACCCAAGGAGAAACTCGCACCTGCACCACGCTGCTGGAGAGAGGGACCGGGCAGACAACAGAACTCGTCGAAAATGCAGCCGAAATCGAGCCTGACGAACTGGCTGCGTTTGTGACGGCCTTTCGTGATGCGGTGGCTGATGCGGCGGTCGTGGTGCTCTCCGGCTCGTTGCCCGCCGGCACGCCCGTGACCTTCTACCGCGAGCTGCTTGAGCTTTCATCGTGTCCCGTGGTTCTCGATGCCCGTGGACCGGAACTACTCGAGGCGTTACCACTGCGACCGTTGCTTGTGAAACCGAACCGAGAGGAGTTGGCAAAGACTTTGGGCCGTCGACTGGATAACGAGACGGCGGTGTTTTCTGCCATGCATGAGCTTCATGATCGTGGTGCGGAGTGGGTGTTGATCACCGATGGCAGCCGGCCGGCACTCGTGCTTGGGCCGGAGGGCTGCGGTCGCATCCAGCCGCTGCCGGTCGATCGTGTGGTCAATCCAATCGGCTGCGGTGACTGCCTTGCTGCGGGGGTTGCTGCGGGGCTGGCCCGCGGGCTGCCGCCCAGCGATGCGATGCGACTGGGCGTGGCTGCTGCTTCAGAGAACTGCCGCACGCTGTTGGCTGGTCGACTCGAGCCGCAGGCGGTGGCTCAGCTGGCTCAACAGGTGGTGCTCGAGCCGGTGTGAGTGAGTGGCGGAAACGTCAGCCGAGCCGCCGGCGGCAGGCCGTTGTTGAGCCGGCTGGAGTTTCCACGGAGCCAGCCGAGCGGTCGACCTTGCCAGCGTGCCACACACCAGCCCTGGCCGCCTGCTGGAAGCGCATGGCCCTGGAGGTAGGCCCGCGCAGCTTCGTCGTCGAGGTCGCAAAACGCTGCTGGCTGCCACTGAGCCTCCCGTCGCATTGCCAGGGCGTGAGCAGGCATCCAGTGTTTCCCGGGGCGGTAGGCAACTTCACTCGCTTCCGCGCGTGCCAGTCGGCCCTCGCGACCAAGGGCAGCGTCGATGTCGGCAGGCCAGGCCTCCCACTGGGTTTCGTGACGCCGAATCGTGGCGGCGGCGAGCTGCCCGACGATCGCGATAGGCCAGGCTGCCCTTGGCAATCCGGGCAGCGACTTCTTCGATCAGCCGTCCGCGGGGCGTGTCTTCGAGAAACCGCACCATCGGTTCGATCGCTGGGTCAAACTGCACGCTCC
>CALCGM010000691.1 GCA_937900985.1 uncultured Planctomycetaceae bacterium
CCACCAGCACACCATTGACCTCGAGGACGGGCTCGGGGCGGTCTACCTGCCCCACGCGCTCGAACGCAAGTATCCCGCCGCCTGCCGCGAGCTCGGCTGGCAGTGGCTGTTTCCATCTCGTCAGCCGGCCCGCGACCCCCGCACGGGCGAGCGACGGCGGCACCATGTCTCGGATGAGTTCTTCGGGAGCCGCTTCCACCAAGCCGTGCGGCGGGCGGGGATCGCGAAGCACGCCGTGCCCCATTCGCTGCGACACAGCTTCGCCACGCACCTCCTCGAAGGAGGAGCCGACGTGCGCACCGTGCAGGAACTCCTTGGCCACAAGGATGTCAGCACCACGATGATCTACCTGCACGTGATGAACAAGCCGGGCCTCGCCGTTCGCAGCCCGCTCGATGCTCTCGCCACTGTGCACCACGCCCAGTCGGGCGGACGGGATCGGTAGATCAGTGAGCAAGGCGATACCGCTGGCCCCACAGCCAATCGGCAACGAGGCCAATCTGTTCGGGGTTGAGCAGCGGCACGCTCCCCCTCGGCTGCCCTGCCGAGGTCGGCATTCTGTTGTTCGAGTCGCCGTAGAGCTGATCGTGGGTCGGGTCGGTGATGATCCCGACGACCCACGTACGTGAGCGCCCACCACAGCCATTCTTGACGGTGCAGATAGCCTCACGGGTTGACCTTGTTCATCCCGTTTTCAAGGAGGCTTTTCATGGGCAGGCTGGCGAATCAGGTGAAGGCACAGGAGTGGCGGAGGCGGTTGCGGCGGTTTGAGGCATCCGACCTGACCGTGGCCCGGTTCTGCTCGCGGGAGCGAGTGACCGTATCGTCGTTCTGGTACTGGCGACGGAAGTGTGCCGAGGTCGGAGGCCCTTCCGAGCAGTCGGAGGCGGCGTTCGCACCGGTCGACGTCATCGGCGGTCGCTCGGTGCCGCTCCGCTTCCCGTCAGGCGCAGTGCTCGAGATCCCCGAGGACTGCCCCACCCTCGTGCGGTTGGCGATAGAGACGCTTGCCGGAGCGCCGCAGCCATGCTGAGTATCGCCCCGCCGCCCACGATCTATCTCCACACCGGCACCACCGACATGCGGAAGAGTTTTGACGGTCTGTCTGGCATCATCCGTGGCACCTTCGGGGCGGATCCCTCCGATGGCAGCCTTTTTCTTTTCGTGAACAAGCGACGCGACCGCATCAAGGCGCTGTGGTGGGACGGCGACGGCTACGTGCTCTGGTACAAGCGACTGGAAGAGGGAACGTTCGAGACCATGCCGTCGCGGAATGGTGAAGAGCGAGTGCGCATCGACTCGACACAGCTGGCGATGATCCTCGGCGGCGTTCGTCTCGAGGGCGTGTGCCGACGCAAGCGGATGCAGCGCGAGAACTGACTGAAGTCATCGCTCGTTTGGCACGTGATTATTTTCGTGTGCAGCTGATTCTGCTCTCGCCAAGACTGAATCACTTTGCATGATGCGTGCATGTCATCTGCACGTGCCTATCCGGGCGACATCGAGGCCTGCCACAAGCTGCTTCGCGATCTCAATGCGACGCTCGTGACGAAGGATGCCACGATCCTGGATCGTGACGCACTGATTGCTGAGCGTGACAGGGTCATTGCCGCCCACGCAGCCCTCGTCGAGCAGCAGAACCGGCAACTTGAAGAGCAGAAGGCCGAGCTTGCGAAGGCGATCGCTGAACGAGACCTCGCACTCCAGCGGGCCTTCCGCAAGAGATCTGAGAGGTATCTTGCCGACCCAAAGCAGTTCGTCCTCGACTTCGGCAACTCTCCTGATGTCGTCGATGCGGCCGAAGGGATCGCCGACGCGGCGGAGGAGCAAGAGATCGCCGGCTACACGCGTCGAAAGAAGAAGGATCGCAAGCCCCGCAACGAACAGCTTCCGGCTCACCTGCCTCGGTACGAGGTCACGCTCGACGTTCCCGCTGACAAGAAGTTCTGCTCCGAGCACGGCGAGCGGCAGATCATCGGCTACGATCGGCTCGAGACGCTCGAGATCATTCCGATCTCGCTTCGTGTTCGCGTTACCCTCATTCCGAAGGTCGCGTGCTCGAAGTCTCCGGTATGCGGGGTCTCCGAGGCCGCTCGGCCACAAGGTCTTGTCGAGGGCAATCGGTACGACACGAGCATTGCGGCCGAGATCGCGGTCGCAAAGTACGGGTATCACCAGCCGATCTACCGTCAGCAGGATCTGTTCGCCTCGTGTGGCTGGACACCCTCACGTAGCACGCTTCTCAATATCCAGAAGGCCGCGGCGAATCTTGTTCGGCCGCTCGTGATGCACCTCCGGGAGGTGGTGCGTGCCGGGCCGATCATCGGCACCGATGACACGACCGTCACGCTCGTCGTCAACGAATCGGCACTTCCATCCGATTCCACGGACACCGCCGCCGATCTCAACCCTAAGAACGTCCGCGCCCGCGAGGTGATCGCGGATGCGCTTGCCGAGCATCGTGGCAGCATCACGGCGAGGATGTGGACATACCGGAGCCTCACACAACCGATCAACGTCTTTGACTTCACCGTCAGCCGGCATCGAGACGGCCCGGAGCTGTTCCTGGATGGCTTCACCGGCAGCCTCATGGCCGACTGCTACTCGGGATATGAAGCCGTCCGTACGCGAAGCGACGGACGGATCATTCGTGCCGCGTGTGCCTCCCACGCTCGAAGGAAGGTATTCGAAGCGAGCAACAATGATCCGGTCCGTGCAGCCGTGCTGCTTGCCATGTTCGGCGAACTCTACGATATCGAAGACCGGGCGAAGCTCATGTCGGCAGACGAGCGTCGCACCCTTCGGCAGGCTGATGCCAAGCCTGTCTGGGAACGGATGAGAGCGTACTTGGCCAGTGATGCCGTCGCGGGCGTGATGCCGAAGGAGGCATTCGGCAAGGCGATCACCTACATCCGGAACCAGTTCGAGCATCTGCTCGTCTATTTGGATGACGGTCTCATGCCGATCGACAACAACGAGACCGAGCAACTCATGAAACAGGTTGCCTTGGGCCGCAAAAACTGGCTCTTCATCGGGAGTGTCGAGGCGGGCTATCGCGCTGCCGATCTCATGACGCTTGTGAGCAGTGCGATTCGCAACGACCTTGATGTCTTCGCGTACCTCAAGGACGTACTCGATCGGCTGTTGGCTGGTGATGCTGACTACGCCGCGATGCGGCCCGACGTGTGGAAGCAATCGCATCCCGAAGCCATTCGCCAGTACCGCGTTGAAGAGCGTCTGGCGCGAGCGGATGCCAAGACGACGAAGCGAGCCAAGCGACGGGCTGCCGCGAGACGCTGAGACGCGTCGCCAAGGCGAAAATCACCCCCGTGAAGCATATGGGGGTGGTGGGCGCTCACCCACGTACGGCTGCCCAGGCCGGTTAAATCGCAGGCGATGCCGAGTTCGATGCCGTTGTCGCGGAAGCAGTTCGTGGTTGGGGAAGAGTTACGTCCCGTTCGTACGTTTCCGACACGGGAAACCTCTGTCGACAACTATGATCGCGCTCCGTCGGCTCACGACACGAGCAATGCTTTGCTGTAAATCCTCAACTCAGGCAACACTCGTTCATTGGTTAATACTTCCAAAGAGCGCGTGGCCGATTTGCTGCAAGACCACTGCGTGCTCATCGGTGTCGCGCTCTGAACCGTGCATCGTCAGGCATTTCCCGAATCTCGGCCAAGGGAAAGCCGCGCTGCGCTCCTGGTACCACCAGAAGTCATCACTGGTCAGTTCAACACTCGCGATGGCCTGGTCGCTGGCACCGCGTTCTATGGCGACCAATGCACCGGCTCGCAGT
>CALCGM010000692.1 GCA_937900985.1 uncultured Planctomycetaceae bacterium
TTCACGTTCAAACGAAACGGCCGCTGCTCGAGCGTGAGCAGCGGCCGTATTCGCGTAGCCCAGAGTGCTGTCCCGCCTGCCGTCAGGCTCAGCCAGGGTTGTTGTTGACCCCAGGATCGGGCAGGTTGAAGTAGCTCGGGTTTCGCATCCGGCTGCCCGGGTTGAGCAGGCTCTCGATGTCGGTCGAGAAGAGCGTGATCGTGAAGCCGCCGGTCAGGTTGCGGAAGCGATCGGGCAGCTTGAGCACGTAGTTCATGCCGCCGCCGGTGACGGTCGCTCCCTGCACGAGGATCTTGCGGCCGCGGTGCTCAATCATGAAGGCGTCGACCGTCACGCCGGTGACCGGCTGATTGAAGTCGATCAGCACAGTGCGGTAGCCTTCTGCCGGATCAGGTCCCCAGACGCCTGTGGCCGCAATGTCGAGGCCGGTGGAGGCATCAACCTGCACCGTCACGTTGCGGGCGGGCGTGGTGTCGCCGCCGACGGTGGCGGTCATGCTGTGGAGTCCGCCGGCAAGCGGCTTGGTCGTGTAGGACCAGGTGCCGTTGGCCGAAGCCACCACGCTGCCCAGCAGCGTGGCTCCGTCACGGATCTCCACGACTGCGGCAGCTGCGGCGGTGCCGGTGATCTCGAGCGTGGTGTCGTCAGTCAGGCCGTTGTGCGGCACATCCCCCTGCACGCTCCCCGCGTTGTCAACCACGCCCGTGATCGCCAAGACACCCGGCGTGACCGGTGGTGTCACGGTTCCGCTGATCACTGTCAGCGTGCGGATCGCCGAGAAGGCACTGGAGTTGCCGGCAGCGTCGGTGGCGATCACCTTGAAGGAGTAGGTGCCGTTGGCCAGGGCTGCTGGTGTGTACGACCAGTTGCCCGAGGCATTGGCCCGCAGGCCGACGCCACCCTCGATCCTCGCCGTTCCGTCGGGCAGCGTGACGAAGATGCTGATGTAGGCATTCGGCTCAGCGGTGCCAGAAATCGTCGGCGTGGTGTCGTCGGTCGTGCCACCGTTGGTGATCGCCCCTTGCACGGAGCCGACGTTGTCGGTGATGGTGGTGATCACCGGCGTGGCGGGGGGCGTGCGGTCGATCGTCACGCTGTAGACCGACGACATGCCGGTGCGGCCGAGCGGGTCTGTGACGCTCGCCACGAAGTCGTAGACACCTGCAGCCAGCGACTTGGTTTCGAGGGTCCAGTCACCCTGGGTGTTGGTAACGGCCCGGCCGATCTCCGTGCTGCCGTTCTTGATGATCACCGTCGTCGATGGTGAAGACCGGCCGACGAGCGTCAGCGTCTGATCGTTCGTGCGGCCACCGTTGTCCACACGTCCGGTGAACGGATCGAGGTCGTCGTTGACCGCGTCGATCGAGACCTCGGGAGCCTGGGTGTCGACCGTCACCGTGTAGAGCGGCGACTGGGGGCCAGTGTTGCCAGCGAGATCACGGGCGAGCGCTGCAAACGCGTGTGAGCGGTTCTCAAGATCTGTTGCAGGCGTGAAGCTCCAGATGCCAGCGGGATCGGCCCAGGCGGTGCCGAGCACATCACTTCCGTCGTAGACGGTCACCTCGCTGCCACCCTCGGCAGTGCCGTAGAGCGTGGGCGTGGCGTCGTCGGTGATGCTGCCATTTCGCACGATGCCGTTGATCAGGCCGGCATTGTCATCGACAGCCGTGATCGACGGAGCAAAGGGTGCGGTGACATCAACCACGAGATCGATGGCGTTGGTACCAGGCGAACTGGTGGCCCCGCCAAAGGTCTGCCGCACCTGCACGCTTCCGGCGGCGTAGGTTCGTGGCAGCAGCGTGAAGGAGCTTCCAGTGCCGGTTCTCCAGGTGATGCCACTGTTGGTGCTGTATTCCCAGTCGGCCCCCGTGAGCAGATTGGAGACATCAATCAGGCCGTCGTTGGTGATGCCGTCGTCGCCGTAGGGACCGGTGTCGTTGGCGAGTGCCAGCGTGGGAACCTGCAGTGGCGTGAACGGACCGGCCAGTCCCCAGTCGCTGGTGCCGAGGTTGTTGGTGGCCCGCACACGATACCGATACGAATCGCCGTCGATCAGCCCGGAGACGGTGACAGCCGTCTGGGTTGGGTCGGCAAGCGTCACTGCTGTCCAGGCCCCATCGTTGTGGCTCTGCTCCACCTCGTAGGCGGTGATCGCCAGGCCGTTGGCAGCGGCCGTCCAGTCCAGATCCACCCGGCCCTCGTCGGCGGAGCCCGAGACCTGTGGCATCGATGGCTTGTCGGAGAGCGAGATCGTGAAGGAGATCGAGCCGTCGTTGGCATTGGGCAGCAGCGGCCGGCCGGCGAGGTCGGTCAGCAGAGCCGGCAGGAAGAAGCCGGCCTCACGGCTGGTGACATCAATCCGGTAGGTGCCCAGCGGATAGACCGCCGCCGACTCGAAGACGACCTGGTTGCTCGACTCAAGGTAGCGGTAGAGGTAGTCAGCACCCTCAACGAGCACCCTCTGAAGCGAGGCGTCGGCCCCGGGGTAGGGAGAGTAGGTGATGCGGAAGGCGGAGCTGTCGACCGTCGCCTTATCGATGCCGACGCCGATGTCGTTGAGCTGCAGCACCATCCGCGAGCGACCGCGGGCGGCTGACTTCTCCAGCCGCACCATATTGGGCTGGAGCTTCTCCTGATCGAGTGGAGAGTTGTCGAGCGGAACGGCGAGGGCAATCGTCGGCTGGGTAAAGTCGACGCGATCAACAGCACCGCGGTCCTTGAAGACGTTCAAGCCGATGCCCGGCACAGAGCCGGCAATCGCCGGATCATCAGCCCGCAGCTGGCCGTAGAGGTCTCGCGACGGAGCGATGATCGGCGAGGGCGGCAGGCCGACGGCGTTCTTGACCACAACGAAGTCGTTGCGGTCTTGCAAGACGTCGATCGCACTGTCGATCGCCGGCGTCAGCTCCGTGAGGTAGAAGTTTTCGGTGGAAGCATCGACGAACGGATCACTGGTGAGCACCATGCCGTCGTTTTCGATGGTACCGCTCACCGGCGAGGCCACGTTGTAGTGGGCCGAGAAGCCGACCACCGTCAGGTTCTGGCTTGTGCCGTCAACCTCCACGCCGATGTCGAGGTTGCTAAACAGGTTGTTGAGCAGCGTCGGGGCTGCATTTTCGGTCACCTGCACGCCCGTGCCACCAGCCACGTCGCCACCGTAGATGGTGTTGTTGATGATCCGGCCGTAGGGCACGACTGCGTTGGGCACGTTGCCATTGTTGGGGTCGCCACTGAAGACGATGCCCGCCTGGCCGCTGGATGCCACGATGTTGTTGACAATCACAGCCCCTGGCACGAGACGGTCGTGATTGATCGTCGGCAGGTTGCGGGCCACACCCGGGTGCGGGGCGTTGGTTCCCGGGGTGCGGGCGGCCGCGTCGATGCGGATGCCATACACCGAGGCATGGCTGATGATGTTGCTCTCGATGAGGAACTGGCCCTGTTCCCGCAGGAAGTTCTGATCGCCCACGAGGCCGCTGGTGGCGATTCGTGGAGTGGTGATGATCTCGGCGTTGGCGACCATGATTCCGCCACCAACGTTCCTCGGCCCGGTGAATGTCGGGAAGATAGTCGACGCCTCGGTGCCCGACTGGAAGAAGCCGATTACGGTGTCGGCCGTCAGCGGCTGGCCAGCCAGAGACGACACGAGATCGAGCTGGAGCTGCTTGCTCGAGCCGCCGGTGGCGGTGAAGTTGGCGATCGTGGTCCACGTGGTGCCACCATCGGTGCTCACCGCGACTCCGTCGCCGTAGGGCAGCATGTTGTCGCTATCGAGCGTGAAGGTCGGCGGGAGGGCACTGAGCGTCTCACCGCTGCCCGTGGCATAGTCGAACTCGAGGAACGCCGAGGGCTGGTTGGCCAGGTCGATGTGCCACATGACCACGTTGTGGGCGGTGGTGCCTGTGCCGAGGCCTTCAAGCACGAGGCCGACAGGATCGAGCAGCAGGTCGGTGACCTGCGTCACCGCGCCACTGCCACGGCTGGTGACGACCTCACCGTCAACCTCGTTGAGGAGATTCTCCTCAAGCGTGATCACCGTGTCGGCGGCCTGTCGCACCAGCCGGTCGTTGGTGTCGAAGGTCTGCGTGATAGCCACCGACCCGCCGAGCGGGCTGGTCAGCATGCCGTATTCGGTGCCGCGACGGATTTCCAGCTGATACGCGCCCTCAAGAACCTGCTCGAAGTAGTTGCCAGTCGTTGGCGTGCCCAGGTTGAAGAAGCCGGTCTGGTTGGGCTGGGCGTTGGTGACCATCTCGCCACGCTCCGCGAAGCCAACGATGATGTTGTCGATGTAGAAGCCTTCGAAGGCGTTGTTCGCCCCGCGGGTTGGATGGCCAAAGTCACCCGTGGTGGCTGCAAGGCCTGCGATGTCGTTGCGGAGGTCGGTCGTGCCGCGGAAGAACTCGAGCGTTGCGGCCGCGGGGAGCGTCACAGCGTTGTTGAGCGTCAGCTCGCCAGTTGCCGCATCGATGGCGGTGATCACGGTGTCGGAGGGCACCGCGGGCGTGGCAAGCCCGTCGGTGTCGAGCGGCGACCGGACGAGCATGCCAACCTCAAGGCCTTCGACCGCGTTGATGGGCACGATCGCCACGTTGTCGACGGGTGCGGCCACAGTCTGCACGGAGTCGGGCGTGAAGGAGCTGTTGTCTGAGGCGTCCATCTCGCCGGCGGTGCTGAAGTCGAACCGCAGGCGAATGTTCGACGCCCCTGCCCACTTGCCGAGGTCGACGCGAGCCTGACGCCAGCTGCCGGTGGAATCAAAGAGTTCCTGGGTGTGCTGGTTGGTGATATCTGGCGTGGCGATCGCAGACGACGTGGAGAGCGTGTTGGGAAGCTCGCCATCCTGCGTATTGTTGTTGGACCGTGCCTGGTTGTTGGTCGCCAGCGATTCCCAGGAGAGGCCATTGTCAACGGAGATGAACACGCGGGCACTGTCCCGCATGCCGTTGGTCTTGCTCGACGCGTTTTCGGTGTCGAGGAAGTAGTCGAAGTAGAGCGTCGGCTTGTCGGTGTAGGCGTAACCGGCAAGGCTGAAGGGATTCGTGGTCAGGCTGCCGTAGGCACCACCCGGCAGGTTGTAGTTGTTGCCGCCGGCGGTGATGGCGCTGCCCGCGGTGAGATCCTCCTGCCAGTTGTAGCCTGCGTTGCCAACGGTGCCGAACTGATTGGCGGAACCGATCCTGGTGTCGAAGTAGCCACCCGAGCCGGTGCGGAACTGCTCCAGGCCGAAGTACATGCTGACATTGTCTCCGCCCCCGAAGAGGCCCTGTGTCGCCGTGGCTCGGGTATTGTCTGGCGGCTGGACCTGGCCGTGGCCGGCATCGGAATCCCGCAGCTCGGTTGGATGCCAGAGATTGACGTCGAGCGGGGAGAAGGCCAAGCCGGTCGCGCCGCCCACGGTGCGGTTCGAGACGTGGCTGTCGCCGTAGCCGTCGCCGTTGGTGTCAAACACATTGGCCAGCAGCGTGTTGGTGTTCGGATCGATGCAGACAAGTCGGCCTTGGCTCGTGATCGCAAAGAACATGCCCTGGTAGCGACCGGCCTCAAGATTGACCGGAGCGGTGGCAAGGCCCTCGAAGGTTTCACCAAAGCCCAGCACGCTGGAGAAGTCGGCAATCGGGGTGGCAAGACCGCCTCCGCCAAATCCGCCAAAGGTGTTCACGCTCAGGAACTGACCGCTCTGACTGATGCCGAACAGGTTGCCGGTTTCATTCTGGAACTGAAGGCCCGTGACGTTCCCGACGACGCCCGTGGTCCCACCGCTGAGCTGGCCACGCCGCCCCTGAGGCTCGCCCTGAACCGACGCTGCATTGCCATTTGAGCGTGCCCAGTAGAGGTAGGAGTCGCCGCCATCACGGATCGAGTAGACGATCGAGATGTTGTTGTTGGAGTCGTAGGTGGCGACACCAGTCCGCCGGATCGCCAGGGCATCAACGGAGTTGCCGGTGATCTGCCAGACGGTGGGGTCATCAGGATCGTTACTGATGCCGTCGCCGGCCGATGAGAGCACATTGCCGTTGGCGGTGTCGATCTCCTGCAACACGCCGTTGTTGGCGGCATCGCCGAAGGTGCCGATGTAATGGAACAGACGGCCATCCGTCCTCATGTCGATGTCGCCGACGTTCCCATTGGTGTAGCGATTCACAGCAATGTCAGTCTCGACGCCACCGGTGAAGGCATCGGCAGTGAACAGGCTGCTACGTGTGGAGACAAACAGCGTCACGTCGGCAAGGGTAAACGGCCGCACATTGGTCTCCAGCGTGATGGCTGAAGACATATCGATCAGTGCGCCGGTCTCAGGCTGGATCACCCGCGGACCAAACACGCCGTTGGCAAGATAGCCGGTGGTGCCGATGCGGTCCTCAACCACGCGGTCGAGCATCGAGATCGGCTCCAGGCGGAGCGTGGGGTTGGTCGCCGTGCCGACGAAGGTGCCATCCATGGCGGCAGGCAGCTGCTCGTTCGTGGAGATCGCCACGTAGTAGCGGGTGGTGCTGCCCGGGCCTCCGGCCGGCAGGAAGACCGAACCGATGAACGGATCGAGCTTGCCAAGCGAGCCCCGGGAGAGATCGTCGAAGTCGTTGGCCTGGTCAGCGCCGGGCTGGTCGTCGGTGATGTTGGAATCGCGGCCGATGTAGATCAGGCGGCCCTGCTCGTCGAAAATCGACATCGTCAGGTCGCCGCGGAAGCCGTCGGCGTAGTCGATGTCAAACAGCGTCGACCAGGTCTTGCCACCAGAGTTGACGCCGCCGATCGACTGGATCTGCTGATAGTCGAGCTCGAAGGTGTACCAGTCGACATCATTCTCACCCCGCATGGAGCCGGCGACACTGATCGTGTTGCGGTCAGTGGCCAGCAGGTTGCCCAGCTCCTGGGCCTGCGCGAAGACATCGTTGACGTCGTTGGGATTCTCGCCGTTCTCGCCTGCGAGCTGGGTGTTGCGGGGAAGGCCGATGACATCGATGCCGATGGCGGGGTAGCGGAGCTCGCCGTAGCGGACGGTCGAGCCCGGCTTCTCGTCCTGCTGGCGGAGACGGAGCCGCAGTTCGTAGCGGCCGCTGGTTGCCCCGTTGGCGGGATCGCCTGGGGTGGCGAAGTCGAAGCTGGTGAGCCCAGCTTCGTACTCGGCGACCGTGGCATCTGCGTCATACCGCGGCTGGCTACGGACGCGGACGAAGTATTCCTGCAGTTCGCCGACCGCCCCCGGGAGCGTCACCCGCATGCCCGGATCCCGCGGGTTGAGGGAATACATGTCGCCATCGCGGAAGGCGTCCTTCTCCAACGGATACCCGCCGTTGGTGCCGTCGGGTCGGAAGCCGAGCGTGGAGAGCGAGAGCGTGGAGAAGTCGTAGCCGACCTCGACGCGGATGGTGTCGGCAGGCACGACGTCGAAGGGCAGCATGATCAGCCCGGTGTCGCGATCGAGCGTGGCCTCGGCAGCAACCGCCTCAGCGGCTGGGTCACCAATCGCGACGAACGTAAACACGCCAGCACGATCGACCGTGAAGGTCTGAATGGCGGTGTTGCCTTCGTAGACCACACCGTGGAGCGTGCCCGGAAGAATGTTGGCATTGTTGAGCTGGAAGGCACGCGTGCCGAAGAAGAGCGCTGCGGCATCGGCGACGTCGACGTCGTTGCTGAAGGTGAGCGAACTGGTGTCGGTGTCGATAGCGGTGATCGTCGTGCCGGCGGGAACGCCGTCGCCGCCAACGACGAAGCCAACCTCGATTTCCGTGAGATCGTCGACCGGCACGGTATCGCCGATGAAGCCGAAGCCGAGCAGGTCGTTCTCGGAAACAGTGACCGCCTGATCGAGCGTGACCGTGCCACTGGTCTCATCGATGCCAGCCACCCGCAGGTCGGCGGGCAGGCCTGCAACACCGTTGACCAGCACGCCGACGTCGATGCCGGCGGTGTCGGCGACCTGCACGCGGGTGGTCGTGATCGGGGCTCCGGTGAAGCCGAAGCCGATGAAATCACCATCGGAGACGATCAGTGCGCCCGAGAGCCGGACGATCGAATCGGAGAGGACCTCAGCGACCGTCTCGCCCGTGTCGACACCGTTGAAGGTCACCGCGGCACCCACCGTGGCAACAGTGGCGTCGTCGACGCGGAAGAGCGTTGTATCGACCTCGGCGGCTGCGTCGACGAAGTCGAAGCCGAGCAGAGCGGCGTCAGCCACGTCCACGACCCCGGAGAGCACCAGCTGATTGCCGATCAGCGAGAGCACAGTCTGGCCGGAGGGGACACCGTTGATCTCGACGGCGACGCCGGTCAGGTCGGAGTCGAAGTCGTTCTCAAGGGTGATCACGCTTCCGTTGAAGCCGAAGCCGAGCAGGTCGCCATCGCTGACCGTGGCCGACTGATCGAACGTCACCGTGCCGCTGAGGGCATCGATAGCCGCCACCCGGAGGTCAGCTGGCAGCCCAGCGACGCCGTTGACCAGCGTGCCAACGGTGATGCCGCTCGTGTCGGCAACCCTGACGCGGGTGGTGGCAATGGCCGCCCCAGCGAAGTCGAAGCCGAAGAAGTCGCCGTCGCCGACGACAACCGCTCCCGACAGGCGGATCACGTTGTTGGGAAGGATCTCCACGACAGTCAGCCCGGTAGCGATCCCGTTGAGCGTGACATCCACGCCGACGGTCGCGACCGAGGCATCGTCTACACGGAACAGTTCGGTGTCGATTGCGTTGCCGGCGAAGTCAAAGGCGAGCAGATCGCCATTGGCCACATCGATGCCACCGGAGAGCGTGAGCTGATTGCCAATCGTGGAGACAACGGTCTCGCCGGTGTCGACGCCGTTGAGCGCCACCGCTGCGCCCGCGAGATCGGAGTCGAAGTCGGTATCAAGCGTGATCGTGTTTGAGTTGAAGCCAAAGCCGAGGAGATCGCCGTCGCTGAGCGTGGCTGCCTGGTCGAACGTGACCGTGCCGCTGGCGGCATCCACCGCAAAAACCCGCAGCGTCGCGGGGAGGCCCGCGACGCCATTGACGAGCGTGCCTGCAATGATGCCAGTTGTGTCGGCAACCCGCACACGGGTGGTGGTGATGGGGGCTCCCGCAAAATCGAAGCCGAAGAAGTCGCCATCGGAAACGCTGACATCGCCACTGAGCCGAACGGCGGTGCCCGACACAATCTCGGCCACCGTCACGCCGGCATCCACGCCGTTGATCGTGACCGCGGCACCGACGGTGGCCACGGAGGCGTCGTCGACGCGAACCTGGTCGGTGGTCACGGCAGCCCCGGCAAAGGCAAACCCGAGCACGTCGCCGTGGGCCACTTCCAGAGCATTGGAGAGCGTGACGACGTCGGTTGCAATCGCCACCACCGTCTCGCCCGAAGCAACACCGTTGATGGTCACCGCAGCGCCGACAAGCTGGGCATCGAAGTCGCTGGTGTCGATCGTGACATCAACGGCGGTCGCCCCGAAACCGACGACCGATGCGCTGTCGACAGTCACCGCCGTGTCGAGGGTGACGATGTTGCCGAGCGGGTCGATCGCGGTGACACGGGCACCGGTCGGGACGCCGTCAATCGTCACGAGGGCGTTGAGGGCAATCGCGGTCGTGTCGGCCACGACAAGGTGGCTGGTGGGCACCGTGGCAGGATCCGGCAGGTCAAACGCGATCAGCCCGAGGTCTGCCAGAGCCACGCCGATGTTGGCGGAGAAGGTGACACGATTCGTCGTGCGGTTGACGCTCGCAACCGTCACGCCTGTGGCAGCGCCGTCAACCGTGACTGCGGCGCCAACCTGAATCATCGCCGTGTCGGTGACAGGAATCGTTGTCGTGGCGGCTCGGTAGCCGAAGCCGAGGGTATCGCCGAAGGCCACCGTCACCGGAGCGCTGATTTCGACAATGTCGGTGTTCACGCTGAGCACCGTGCCAGCCACCGTGCCGTCAGGAAGCGTGACGGGCACTCCGGTCTGAACGACGCTTGGATCTGCAACGGCGACGAACGTCGATGTCAACGACGTGCCAGCCGGAATCCCGAAGGAAAGCAAGGCGCCGTTGCCGAGGGTGACATTCCGGTCGAGCGTGAACGAACTGGTGCCCGGGTTGACGCTGACCACGATTCCGCGAAGCACGCCGTTCTCGTCGAACACCTGGACGCCATCGGTGACAACGGTGATGTCGTCGACCTGCACTGTGGCTCGGTTGGTAACATCGACAGCGACGGTGGTGGCAACCCGGATCGCGTTTGTGCGTCGCCCCACGACAACGCTGGCGACACCATCGACGTCTTGCGTGACGCCAACGACCTTGCCGTAAACACCATCCGCAACAGCGGCTGTGCCGGTGACCGCTTCGTCGGCTCCGGCCACCAGAGAGGCAACGCCGGTCGCCTGAGCAACGGTGCCGGTGACAGCCTCCTCTTCGCCCTGCACAATTCCGGCCAGGCCGTCGATGACCGCAGCAACGCCGGTGGCAGCCTGATTGACACCGTCTACGACGGCCTGGCCGCCGACGCCCTCACCAACGATTTCGAGAGGGACCGTCCCGGAGTCGCCCAGCGCGTCGGCAGACCGGGCCAGCACGTTGCCATCGGCATCGAGCAGCTCGACCATCGCGTCGAGAGCGGTGGCGGTGTTGTCGACGTCGATCCAGACCTCGCTGCCGGCGTAGCCGGAGAAGCTATAGACGTCGGCATCGGTGGTGTCGTCGTAGCTGATCGAGCCGTGCACCTCAAAGCCGAGGCGGCGGTTGTCGTCGCCACTCATCTCCTGAGCCGACTCCCATGAGTTGAGCACGCCGAGGGCGTTGACCGTGGCGTAGTTGGGCGCGAGCATGCCGAGATACTCAGCGGTCTCGACGGAGCCGTTGACCTGGAACTCAGCGGTGTAGGCGACCTCGCTCTCCTTGACGATCGAGACATTGCGATCGTTGGACATGGAGAGGAACTGCAGGCCTCGCCAGTCGCCGGCGGCGGGTGTGGAGGCGGTTCCGTCGCCGTTGGTGTCGCGGACCACGCGGCCGAGGGCATCGAGGCTCACGCCGATCGAGTCGTCGGCGAAGCTCGTCATCACCACCGGATAGCCCGGCTGGCCAAGCACCTGCACGGTGCCGCCAATCCGGTCGTCGATCTCGAGCGCAAAGCCCGCAGCCGTGAAGCCGGCGGACGATCCAGCGGCCTTGACCACGAGGCTTGCATTCGACTGGCTCAGCAGCCGCACGCCGGTCTTGGTGTGGAAGTTGTGGACGATGATTTCTTCGCGGAGCACGTGCACGATGTCGACATCGTCCCAGACGCTCTCAACGGTGATCTCACCGCCGCGGACTACCATGCCGCTGATGCCGGTGTTTTGCTGGATGGCATCGAGGGCCGCCGCGGCATTGAGCACACCACCGGTCGTGACCTGGCCCGCAAGCGACGGATTCGGAATGGCGCTGGAGAGGATCGCCTGGCGAATCTCCTGGGCCGAGGCCGCAGGGTTGTAGGCGGCAAGCAGAGCCGCCACGCCAGCAACATGTGGGGCCGCCATCGACGTGCCCTGCTGGAAGCCATAGGAGTCGCCGGGCAGCGTCGAGTAGATGTCGACGCCAGGGGCACCAATGTCGACGCTCGTGGCACCGACATGAGAGAAGCCCGCCAGATCGTTGAACTGATCTGTCGCCGCCACCGAGATAATGTTGTCGGAATCGTACGAGGCGGGATAGAAGGGAATTGCGTCGTTGTCGAGCGAGAAGTTGCCGGCAGCGGCGACAAACAGGACGCCCTCTCGGCCGGCTGCCTCAATCGCGTCAAACATCGCCTGCGAATAGCCGCCAACGCTGCCCCAGCTGTTGTTGGTGGCCACGACGTTGATGCCGTGATCTCGCCGCATCATCGTGGCGTAGTTGACAGCAGCAAGCAGGTCGGCGGATGAGCCGGTTCCGATGTCGTTGAGGCCCTTGAGGGCCATGATCTGCACATCCCAGGCAACACCGGAAATGCCGATGCCGTTGTCGGCCGAGGCACCAATGGTGCCGGCGACGTGCGTGCCGTGGCCGTCGACGTCCATCGGGTCGGCATCACCAGCGGCAAAGTCCCAACCGTAGATGTCGTCGACGTAGCCGTTGCCGTCGTTGTCGATGCCGTCACCTGGAACCTCGCCGGGGTTCACCCAGATGTTGTTGGCCAGGTCTTCGTGGGTGTAGTCAACGCCAGAGTCGATCACGGCGATGACGACACTCCGGGAGCCGGTCGTGACATCCCAGGCCTCGGGAGCATCGATGTCGGCATCCGGCGTGCCGCCGAGCTGTCCGGTGTTGTGCAGGCCCCAGAGCTGGTCGAAGTCGATGTCGTTGGGGTAGGTCGCCGTGCTGTCAAACACAAAGTTGGGCTCGACGTAGGTCACCCCCGTTTGTGCGGCGGCCCAGGCAAACACCTCGGACTGCGACGTGCCCGGCGTGCCGAGGTTGTAGAAGCCGTTGCCGAGGGAATCGATGGTCCAGCCTGCGGAGAGCACGAAGTCGGCTCCGGGAGCTGTCCGCATCACCCAACTGTCGACGACGGCTTCGGTTGTCACGCCGTTCCAGGTGATCGAATAGGTCTGCAGGTCGCTCGAGCCGAACGGCGGGAACGAGGGACGTGGGATCGTGGGCCGCGGCGGCGTGAGCACCGGCGTGCTCACGTAGTAGGAGATGCGATTGTCGCGGACCAAGGGCCCAAAGTTGTCGTCGTAGTCGGTGAACCGATCGATGGCCCCGGTGCTGCGGCCAGAATCGGGCACGAGCGAGTCGTTGAGGGCGTTGGCGTTGATCGAGATCAGGGCGGCTGCGTTGTCGCGGAAGTCGTTGCCCACGATCACCGGCTGGCTGCCACGCACAAAGATGGTCGCGGGGGCGTTGTCGCCGCGGCCAAACCGCGTGGTGTCGGCAAGCCCATCGGCGTTGGCTTCAACCCGGCTGTTGGCGAGACGGAAGTCGGCCTGGTGGACCTCGAAGACGTTGAACTGGTCGAAGCCACCCTCGATCGGGGTGGTGCCGCCGCCGAAGCCGACGTAGGCACTGTCGAAGCTTGCCTTGGCGCCGGCGTTGAGCATGAAGCCACCCCAGTCGCCCGGAGCGTAGGTGTTGGGCAGCGCACCGTTGGTGTCAAACGTGCCGCCAGCCCCATAGCGGTTGTCGGCAAAGCTGGTGAACACCACGCGCGTGCCCGGCTGACCCTCGGCGATCAGCTGCGAGGTGCCCCGCTCAAGCTCGATGCGGGCCTGCGACAGCTTGACCACGACACCCGGATCGATCGTCAGCCGACCACTGTCGCGGGCTTCGAGGTTTCCATTTCCGTTGAGCACATAGCCGCCAGCACCGCCCTCGATGATCAGGTTTTCGGCAAGCACATAGACGATATCAGTGCTCGTCAGGCGGGCGGGGACGGTGAGCTTCGAGATCGTGCCGCCGGCTGCCGTCGAAATGCGGAGGAAGAGCCCATTGATGGTGTTGTCGTTCAAATAGTTGCCGCGCAACTCCGGCCCAATGCGACCGTTGGACTCTTCAAAGCTGTTCGGGTCGGCAGAGATGCCCGCCCCGGAACTGTTGGTGATCCGGTTGAAGGCCAGCGTGGGCCGCGTGCTCTCAAGGTGAATCGGTGCAAACGACTGCAGCCGGGAGTTGAGCAGCACCTGGCCACCGCCGTACTGAATGTCGGCGTTGGAGATCGAGTTGAGGAAGGCCTGCTTGGAGGCCACATCGGAGTCGTGCCGCATCACAATGCCGCCCCAGTCGCCGCCAGCGACCACGGGGCCCGCACCATCGCTGTCGCCGCCGAGGCTGTCGTCGTGATACGAGGTGAACCGCACTGAGTGGCCAGGCGTGCCGAGGACCTGCAGGGCAGCACCGGCTCGCGACACCGAGGGCAGTGGCGACGAGCTGCCGACGTCGATCACCGTTGCCCGCATCTTGAAGAGGGCGTCGGCGTCGATCATCACCGTCACGTCCTTGGGGACGTTGAAGGTGGCGCCGTCGGCGAGTGGATTGCCCTGAGGAGCCTTGCCGACGAGGTAGGCGAGCTCGTCGTCTGTGGTGGCGGCGTTGCCGCTGTTGCCCACGATCCGGATGACGGAGAAGGTGCCGGGCGCGGTGAAGTTGGTGTTTTTCGCCGCAGTCAGCGCCTGACTAATCGTGGTGTAGGGCGCAGCAAGACTTCCGTCGGCACCGGTCGTGGAGGCTGCCTTGTCGACGTAGATGGTGGCACTTTCCGCCGCCGTCTTGAACCAGAAGCTGAACTCGCCACCAGCCTCGCCATCGCGGTCGCCATCGAGCTTGGTGCCGGAGACGTCGAACAGCGTGTCGGACGTTTCCCGGACGGGATCGAGCTGCAGCTGCAGCTCATACGCCCCGTCGGAGCGACCGCCATAGCCGCTGTTGTCGATCGCGGGATCGAAGGCCGTGTTGCCGGTGCTCGTCACCGCGATGAAGTAGGTGTAGACGTTGCCTTCATCATCGGCAGCGTCGAGGTCGAGCGAGAGGAAGGAATCGCGACCGTAGTAGTCGTCGTTGCGGGCGATCATCTCGCGGACGCCGCTGGCGTCCTCGCGGTAGAGCGTGAGGACCGAGTCGAGCGTGCTGGTCACCTCGGTGCCGGGACGGGCGACGACGGTCTCGGCGGAGAGCCGGCCGGAGGTGGCCAGCGTGAAGGAGTAGACATCGATATCCGAGCCGGTCTTTGGAAACAGCTGCAGGAGGTGTTCGAGGTCGTAGTCGCCGGAGAAGACGGGCTCGCCATCGATGCCACTCCCCATGTTGGAGTTGAGATCGTAGCTGTGCGGCAGGCCGAGGGTGTGGCCAATCTCGTGCAAAGCAACACGGAACCAGTAGCCGCCGTATTCGCTCTCACCCCAGTCTTCGGTGGAGTCCATGATGGCCATGAACCCTTCGGACGCCAGTCCTGTCGGAGCTGTGTTGATGGTGGGATCCAGGGCCCGCATGTCGCCGGTGACGATCGTGATCCCCTGGTCGGCGGTCTCGACAAAGCGGATGCCGGTGTAGCGGCTGTAGATCTCGAAGATCTCACGGGCCCGCTGCTTCTGCGTCTCCGTAATCGCGTTGAAAAGCGTGTTGCCCTGCGGGTCGGCCCCATAAACGCTCTGGAAGTTGTAGGCCTGTTCGGCGATGTTGGCGGCAGGGCCGACGGTGGGGACGGGGTCGCCATGCTGCTCGACCGGGAGCATGATCACGTCGCGGTGACCAGGTCCAGCAATCGGGCCGATCTGCGATGGATAGGGCAGAGCGCCGACGGGGGACGGGACGAACGGGCGGACGTTGATCTCGCCCGAGACGGATCCGCCCGCGGCCGCGAGCACGCCGAGGCCTGTCGCTGTCGCAAAGCTTGAGTTCTCGTCGTCGATCTCCGTGGTGTCGATCACCACGCCGGGATCAGCGGCCGCGTTGCCCACCTGCAGTCGGTAGAGCTTGCCGTCGGCGAGGTCGCCATCGGCAAAGGTAAGCACAGCGGTCGCGCTCGTGGCGTGGTACGACACGCTCGCCGGTACCGGCCCTGCCGTTTCGCCGCCCGTGCTCGGATCGGTCTCGAAGACGAGATAGTTCAGGACATTCTCCGCTGATGTTTCATCGAGCGGATCATCGACGTTGAAATACACAACGATCGTATCGCGGAGTTGGGCGAGCGCACCGTCGCTGACTGCGGCGATGCCGCCGGGCACGATCGAGTAGGGGGTGCTCTGCGTGACCAGCACTGGAAGCACGGGCAAGTCGTCGGCATCAAGCACCGCATCACCGGCAAACGAGGCGTCGGGTGTTGTGCTGCGACCCACGAGCGAGATAACGCTGCCTGTGCGGACGATCGATTCCATCTGGCCACCAAAGGCAAGCGCAGGCTGGCCGAAGGGCGCGAGAATCCGCTGGACCGCGATGGCGACGGAGCGAGCCGTTTCACCATCGGTGGCCACGATCGTGGCCGATGTGTCGGCATCAATCGTGCCGGTGACGGCATCAGGATCGCTGTCGAAGAGGATCTGCAGGCCACCGCCGAGGATCGAGACGTCGAGCGTGCTGCCGTTTGCCGGGACCTCAGCAAACTCAATTGTCTGGCTGCTGATCATCCGGTGGAACGAGACCACGGGCGTGAAGGCTGTGCCCGTGAGCGAAATCGTTCCCCCTGTGCCGCTGACCGACGCCATTCCCCCAGCAAACTCGGCCGTTGGACTGCCGCCAGGGGCGAGGATGGTGCGTAGGACGTCTGCGACATCGTCGGCCGTGCGGCCATTGGTGCCGATCGTCATTGCGGCCGTTGCCGGGTCGATCGCGCCATCAAGAGCAGCCGGATCGCTGTCGAAGGTGAACAGCAGGCCTGCCCCGCGAACGGTGACTTCAAGAAGATCGCCGTCCTCAGGCACGGAGGCGAGATCGATCGACTTCTCACGGATGATGGGCTGGGGCACCACCGAGGTGACAAAGGCACCCAGGTCGAGCCGGATGTCGAAGCTCGAGGGGGTGACCTGCTCGCCGGTGATCGAGCGGAGGTCACCGCCAATCGAGACGCGGTAGACATCATCGACGAGGTCTTCCGCGAACCGCAGCACGACCTCGTTTTCGTTTGGCGCATCCCCAACGGAGATGCTGCCGGGGGTGATGGTGACGTCGGGGAACGCCCCACCGTTCCCGAACGGATCGCCCACGCGTCCTGTACGCGTGAAGGTGATGTCGCTGAGCGTTGAGGCATCAATGACCGTGCCTGGGCTGAACCGCAGGGTCAGCTGCTGCGGGCTTTCGTTGAGCTCTGCGGTGCCATCGTTGACGCCGGACACATAGAAGGGTGTCGTGCTGTCGGCAAACGCGGCGACAAAGTCGAACGCGAGCATCTTCCGCTGCTCAAGCTGTTCGGGCGCCTTTGCTGCCGTTGTTGAACTGTCCGTTGGCCGCCGCTTCTTCCGACTCGAGAGCTGCCGCGAAGAAGTCGGACGGTCGTGGTGACGCCATGCAAAAGGCGAAAAGATCATCGCGATCTGATCCTAAGGTTAGGACACGATGGCAGCGGGTGGAGGCACCCGCAGGCAACGGTCAGACACGTTCTCCGAGCCACTCTGCCGGAGGCACCAAGCACCGCTGCGAAAAGGCACAGCACGAAGCCTTTGCAGCAGCCTGTCGGGCCGCACCGGTCGTCTTACACTCGGATAAAAAAGACCCCGCAATGAGGCAACAGGAACTCAATCAAAAAAGAGCCACCGACTGAAGCAACCTGCGCTATGTGGAGAGTCGCCTCATCGAGAAACTCGTTCCTCGACGCGGGATTCCTCCCTGAAAACAGGCATAAAAACGACCCTGCCCCAGTCACGTTTCGAAACTAACTACGAACGTTCGCGGCGTCAAAGAATCGGTTGCTGCAAAAAACCGCACAAAAAGACGGATTTCTGCCGCCCTCGCCTCTGCTTCCCGCAGCCTTCATCGGCTCGCGGGCCCCTCGCCCCTGAGTTTGACGCCAGCCCGATCCTCTCCCAAAACCCGCAGTCTACGAGATTTGCGGTTTTTTGCTGACCGGTATCTGCCGGATGTCAGTCACCGCCGGCACGACCGGCTGCCGAAACGATGGCGGGGACGGTTCCTAAAGGGAGGGAAATGCCGTGAAGAACGTGTGGATCGATGTCAACGACTGTGCCGGATGGTTGGCCTGCCTGCTGCTCGGCTGCTCAGCTGCCGGCGGTGTGGCCGCCGAATGGGGGGGGGCGGCGGTGGAGTCGGAGCCTCTGCGGCACGAGATCGCGGCCGCGGATGTTCACGAGGCCCCGCTGGCGGCTGAGGCCGGCCCGCTCGCCTTCGGCAAGGCCTGGCAGATTCCTTCGTGGATCGATCCACGGAGCGATGCCGGCGTCGATGACGTGGACGGCGAGGGAGCCAGCGGAGGCATTGATCTGGTCGGTTTCGTCTTCGGCCACCACAGACACCAGGCCGCCTGCGGCCCGGAGTGCTACGACTGCCCGCCCTCGGGCATCCTCAACGACCACCTTGGCTGCGGCGTGCGCTGGACCGCCAGCGTAGACGCGATGATGCTCTGGCAGAACAACATTGCCAGCCGGCCGCTGTTCATCTCGACGACATCGCCGTTCGCCACGGCGGTTGACGCCAATCAGCTGCAGACGCCGACCTCTGTCGGCCCCCGATTCGGGCTCTTCTACCACATCGACAACTGCCACTCGATCGAGGGCAACTACTTCAACGTGCAGTCGTTCAACGGAGAGTATCAGACTCCCTACGCGACCGACGGCTATGCAGCGGTCAATCTTGCCAGCCCGCTTCCCTATGTCGTCGACGGCGTGCAGGCGATCTCCAGCGGCGAAATCAAGTCGGCAGAACTCAACTGGCGACGCCACACAGGGCTCGTCACCTGGCTGGCCGGCTTCCGTTGGGTGGAGTGGAACGGCGATCTCAACGTGCGGTCCACCAGCGTGCTTGGCCAAGACCTGATCGGTGTCGCTACGGGCAACGACCTCTACGGTGGCCAGCTGGGCGCTGACGTGCTCCTCTGGCAGGGGCCCCGCGGCCTGCAGCTCAACACGGTCGGCAAGGGCGGCGTCTTCTACAACACGGCGTATCAGAGCACGACCGGCTCGGTGTCGACCCAGCCGCCCTACGCGGGAGCGGCCCGGTCTGCCGCGGATCAGACGGCCTTCTTTGGCGAGCTGGGCATCAATGGGGCCTGGTGGATCACCGACTGCCTTGCCTGGCGAGTGGGCTACTCCTTGTTCTGGCTCTCAGGCGTGGCCACACCGGCCGAGCAGCTCTCGCTGGTCGACATCTCGGTGTCGCCGGCCACGTCGAGCATCAACACTGAAGGCAGCGTGTTGCTGCAGGGCGTGACGACCGGCATCGAGGCCCGCTGGTAGGCAGCACGGAAGCTCCCGGCGGCCAGATGGGGTCGCCGGGACCGAGCGAGACGGAGTTCGCACGACGCGACGAGGGGGAAAAGGCCATGAGCATCAAGCAGCTGACCAAGGTTGTGACGGGGTCTGTCATGCTGGCAGCGTCGCCATGGGCGGGGCCGGGAGCGGGGCTTGCCCAGGGCGGCTCGTTCGACGATGCCCTGGGGGCGAGCACGCCGGGGATTGTGGTGCAGGCCAGCAAGGCGGAGCCGTTCTCGCAGGTGGAAAGCGGGCATGTGCATCTGGCGACCGACACCCACGATGCCCTCGTCGATGACGTCGTGATCGACGACCGCCTGCTCGCTGAGGGGCTGGTCCACAGCACGCTTGAGGGGCCGATGGGGCCAGACGATCCGTCCATCACTGGCGTGATTCGTTTCCGCCCGCGGACCGCTGCCAAGCCTGCCCTGCTGCCGGCCGCAGCGATGCAGCCTGCCAGCGAGGCAGCCGAACCGCGTGAGCCAGACGCAGCTGTCGATCTGGCGGAGCCCGCGCTGATCACCGACCGGGTCTCCGAGGCGGAGGCGATTCACACGCCCGCAGGATGGGTCGACGGGTTCAAGTCGGCCCTGGCTCGGCTGCTGCAACGGCAGCCCTGACAATGGCCGCGTCGACCTCCAGCCCGAACGCATCGAGGGCCTCGCCGGTGTGGCTTCGCAGGAGACTGCTGTCCTGCCGCCACCGCTGAGCGTGGATCACGACATCTTCTGGCGGACCTTCCACGACCACGCGGCCACCGCCGTCGCCTGCCTCTGGGCCCATGTCGATCACCCAGTCGGCGGCGGCGATCACCTCGAGGTTGTGCTCGACGACAAGCACCGTGTTGCCGGCATTCACGAGTCGCTCAAGCACCGCCAGCAGCTTCTCGATGTCGGAGAAGTGCAGGCCGGTGGTCGGCTCGTCGAGGATGTAGAGCGTGTTGCCGGTGCCCGGCTTGGCAAGCTCGCGAGAGAGCTTGACCCGCTGAGCCTCACCGCCGGAGAGCTGCGGGGCCGGCTGGCCGAGCCGCACGTAGCCCAGGCCGACGTCGACGAGCGTGTCGAGGATGCGAGCAATCTGCGGTGCGGTGGAGAAGAAGGCGGCCGCATCCGCCGCGCTCATCTCCAAAACGTCGGCAATCGACTTCCCATGCCAGGTGGCCGCCAGCGTTTCTGAAGCGTAGCGGCGGCCTTTGCACGACTCGCACTCCACCCACACATCGGGCAGGAAGTGCATCTCCACCCGCCGCTGGCCGAGGCCGTCGCAGTGTTCGCAGCGGCCACCAGCGACATTGAAGCTGAAGTCTCGCGGCGTGAGGCCACGCTTGCGGGCCTCGGGAACCTTGGCAAACAGCTGCCGGATCGGATCGAAGACACCAGTGTAGGTGGCGGGCGTGGAGCCGGGTGTGTTTCCGATTGCCTGCTGATCGACGAGGATCACCTTGTCGACATTTTCGAGGCCGCGGATCGCCTGGTGGGCCCCGGGCTGCTCGCGGGCCGCATGCAGCCGGCGGGCGAGGGCCTTGGCGAGCACATCGAGCACGAGCGAGGTCTTTCCCGAGCCGCTCGGGCCGGTGACGGCGGCAAAGACGCCGAGCGGAAAGGAGACGTTGAGGTCGCGGAGCGTGCGGTGCCGGATGCCCTCCACCGTCAGCCAGCCAGCCGGCTCGCGGCGGGTGTGGTTTTTGGCGGCCATCGCCTGGGCATGGGCCCGTTGCGCGGCGAGAAACGGCCCGGTGATGCTCTGCGGATTGCGGGCCAGCGTCGCCGGAGCGGCCTGGGCGACGACCGTGCCTCCTTCGCGGCCGCTGCCGGGGCCGAAGTCGATCGCCGTGTCGGCGGCGTTCACCACATCGCGGTCGTGCTCGACGACCACGAGGGTGTTGCCGAGATCGCGGAGTTTGCCCATCGCCCGGATCAGCCGGTGGGTGTCGCGGGGATGCAGGCCGATCGTCGGCTCGTCGAGCACATAGAGCACGCCGGTGAGCCCGCTGCCAACCTGTGCTGCCAGCCGGATCCGCTGCATCTCGCCACCGGAGAGGCTGCCGGCAGGCCGGGCCAGGTCGAGGTAGTCGAGCCCAACATCGACGAGAAACTCGACGCGGCTGCGGAGCTCCCGCAACAGGTCGGTGGCGATCGTCCGCTCCTGCTCGGTGAGGCTGATCGCGGCGAGCTCCTCGGCCAGCCGCCCCAGCGGCATCCGGCACCAGACGTCGAGCGTGCGGTCAAAGAGGGTGACGGCGGTGGCCACCTCCTCCAGCCGGCTGCCGCCGCACTCTGAGCAGGGCACCTCACCCATCACCGCATCGACCCGCCCCCGCAGGGCGACCACCAGCCGCGCGGCCTCCTCGCAGGCGGTCTCCA